>JBDTBX010000386.1:0-5481 GCA_039923915.1 Nostocoides sp.
ACTGTGTCGACGTCGGCGACGCCGGAGTCGAGCTCGGCCTGGGAGACGCCGACGGTCGCGATCTCGGGGTCGGTGAAGATGGTGGCCGAGACGGCGCCGAGGTTGAGCGGGGAGACGGCGTCACCCAGGGCGTGCCACATGGCGATCCGGCCCTGCATGGCGGCGACCGAGGCGAGTGGGAGGACGCCGGTGCAGTCACCGGCGGCGTACACCCCGCGCGCGGTGGTCCGGGAGACCCGGTCGACCTCGATGTGACCCGAGCCGCTGAGGGTGACCCCGGACTTCTCCAGACCGATGCCGCGGGTCTGCGGAACCGAGCCGACAGCGAGCAGGGCGTGCGAGCCGGTCACGGTCCGGCCATCCTCGAGGGTGACGACGACGCCGTTGTCGGTCCGGGCCACCGACGCCATGCGGGACCTCGAGAGCACGGTCATGCCCCGCCGGCGGAAGACGTCCTCGATGACCAGAGCCGCGTCGGCGTCCTCACCGGGCAGGACGCGGTCGCGGGAGGAGACGAGGGTGACCCGCGCGCCGAGACCGAGGTAGGCCTGCGCCAGCTCGGCACCGGTCACACCCGAGCCGACGACCACGAGGTGCTCGGGGAGCTCGGTGAGGTCGTAGACCTGCTGCCAGGTGAGGATCCGCTCGCCGTCGGGTCGCGCCGTGGCCATGACCCGCGGGGTGGCGCCGGTCGACACGAGGACGACGTCGGCATCGAGCTGCTCGGTGGCTCCGTCGGTGCCGGTGGCCTCGACGCGCGAGTCGGCCAACAGCCGTCCACTACCCGCCACGACCTGGACCCCGGCCCGCTCCATCCGGTGTTCGATGTCGTGACTCTGCGCAGCAGCGAGCGCCAGGATCCGACGGTTGACCGCAGCCAGTTCGCAGAGGTCCTCGGCCCGTTCCTCTGCGACCGAGATCAGCGCCTTGCTCGGCACACAGTCGGTGAGGACCGCAGCCCCGCCCAGACCGTCGCGGTCGACGAGGGTCACCGCGGCCCCGAGCTGGGCCGCCACCAGGGCTGCCTCGTAGCCTCCGGGCCCGCCACCGAGGATGACGACCGAGATCGTGCGCGCCTTCACGCGCTCCATCCAACCATCGCCGAGGGAGGGGCGGGCACCACGCGGGAGGCGAGCGCGCGGCATACGCGATCGACCGTGGACCGCAGGTCACCGGGAGGTCACGGTTGGGCCTATGCCGTGGCACAAGTCGCCAACTTCGGGTCCAGCGGGCAGGGCCGGGCCTAGCATGCCCAGTGGGCGTCCCTTCGCCCCGCCGCCCTGCGGCGCACGCGTTGTCGCTCGAAAGGTGTTTTCTCACATGTTCGTTGCCTTCCCCCGGCGCTCCGCGCTGATCGCCGCCGCGTCGGTCGCTGCCGTACTCGGCGTCGCCGCCTGCTCGGCCCCCTCCTCGTCGGGCGGGTCCTCCTCGACGTCCGGCGGCGCCACCAACGCCGCCAACGCCGCCACCGCCACCAACGCCGCGGCCATGGGCGGCATGGACGCCCTCGTCGCGGCAGCGAAGAAGGAAGGCGCGCTCAACGTGATCGCGCTGCCCCCCGACTGGGCCAACTACGGCGAGGCGATCACCGCCTTCGGCACGAAGTACGGCATCAAGGTCACCTCGGCCCAGCCCGACGCGAGCAGCGCCGACGAGATCGCCGCCGCCACCCGGCTCAAGGGCCAGCCCACCGCGCCCGACGTGTTCGACGTGTCCCAGACCGTCGCCGACGCCAACAAGGCGACCTTCGCGCCCTACCAGGTGGCCACCTGGTCGACGATCCCCGCCGATCGCAAGGACGCTGCCGGGGTGTGGGTCAACGACTACGCCGGTTACATGAGCGTCGGCTACGACTCGGCCAAGGTCCCTGCGCCGACCTCGATGAACGACCTGCTCAAGCCGGCCTACAAGGGCAAGGTCGCCCTCAACGGCGACCCGACCAAGGCCGGCGCGGCGTTTGCGGGCGTCCAGATGGTGGCCCTCGCCGAGGGCGGTTCTCCCGGCGACATCACCAAGGGCGTCGACTTCTTCAAGAACCTGAAGAAGGCCGGCAACTTCCTGCCCGTCGACCCGACCCCCGCGACGATCCAGTCCGGCCAGACCCCGGTCGTCTTCGACTGGGCCTACAACAACGCGCCGATCAGCACCAAGCTGACGACGTGGAAGACCTGGATCCCGGACAACGCAGTCCTGGCGGCCTTCTACGTCCAGGCGATCAGCAAGGACGCCCCGCACCCGGCCGCCGCTCGCCTGTGGGAGGAGTTCCTCTTCTCCGACGAAGGCCAGAACTACTGGCTCAAGGGCGCGGCCTTCCCGGTCCGCTACGACGCGATGAAGACGGCAGGCACGCTGGACGCCACCGCGCTCAAGTCGCTTCCGGCCGTGACCGGCACCCCGGTCATCCCCAGCGAGGCCGACATCACCTCCGCCAAGGACTACCTGACGAAGAACTGGGCCAACGCAGTTGGCTGACCTGGCCGCCCAGAGGGCGCGCGGCGGCCGTCGGCCGTCGGGCGCCCTCTTGGGCGTCCTGCCCTTCTTCGTCTACGTCACCGTCTTGCTGATCATCCCGACGCTGATCGTCATCATCGGGGCCTTCTTCCACGGCGGCTCGCTGACGATGGTCAACATCAAGGCGCTCGGTGAGCCGGCGGTGTCGAGCGCCCTGTGGCACTCGGTCGCCCTCTCCTTCGTCACCGCGCTCGTGGGCGCGGCGATCGGAGCCGTTCTCGCGTATGCCGTGTCGACGGCTCGGGATGGTGGGATCGTCAAGCGCTTCGTCACCTCGCTGTGCGGCGTGCTCGCCCAGTTCGGCGGCGTGGCGCTCGCGTTCGCCTTCTCGGCGACCTTCATCGGCACCGGCATCCTGGCCGGACTGTCCAGGTCGGACAGCGGAATCTGGCTGTACTCGTGGAACAGGGGCCTGATGCTCGTCTACCTGTACTTCCAGATCCCGCTCATGCTGATCGTCTTCCTCCCTGCCGTCGAGGGCCTTCGGCCGCAGTGGCGCGAGGCGACCGAGACCCTCGGCGGATCGACCTTCACCTACTGGCGCAAGGTCGCCGGCCCGATCCTCCTGCCGTCGTTCATCGGCGCCCTGCTCCTGCTGTTCACCAACGCCTTCAGCGCGTATGCCACGGCACAAGCCCTCGTCTCACAGGGCTCCCCGCTGCTGCCACTCGCCATCGGCGGGGCGCTCAGTTCCGAGGTCGTCCTCGGCCAGCAGGACGTCGCCAAGGCGATGGCGCTGGCCATGATGGTCGTCGTCGCCGTCGTCATGACCATCTACACGGTCCTCGACAAGCGCGCGAGCAGGTGGCTCGTCAGATGAGCGGCCAGCGGGCAGCCTTCCACCGCAAGCAGAGCATCCTGCGGCGGGTTGTCATCACCGTGGTGCTCGTCTTCTTCGCCATCCCGCTCTACGGGATGTTCTCCTTCGCCACCAAGGACGTGGCCGGCAAGCACTGGTCGCTCGACACCTGGAAGACCTTGCTCGACTTCTCCAAGATCTCGGCTCAGTACCCCGACCTCAAGACCGGGTTCCTCGCCTCGGTCGGGTTGGCGGTCGTCACTGTCGTCATCATGCTCGCCCTTCTCGTGCCGACGATGACCTGGGTCCGGCTGCGCCTGCCCGGCCTGTCGCGGATCGTGGAGTTCCTCTGCCTGCTCCCCCTCACAGTGCCCGCGATCGTCCTCGTGGTCGGCCTCACGCCGATCTACAGCTGGCTGACCAGCTGGACCCAGTACATCTTCGGGCCGACCATCGGCTCCTCGACCGTCTGGCTGGCCTTGGCCTACGTCGTGCTCGTCCTGCCCTACGCCTACCGTGCCCTCGACGCCGGCCTGCGGGCCATCGACGTGCGCACCCTTTCGGAGGCGGCGCGTTCGCTCGGCGCCGGCTGGGGCACCGTGATCTGGCGGGTCGTCCTGCCCAACCTGCGCACCGCCGTGCTGTCGGCATCGTTCCTCGCCGTGGCCCTCACCCTCGGCGAGTTCACCATCGCCAACCTGTTCAGCCGCACCAACCTGCAGGTCGCCATGTTCCTCCTCGGCAAGTCCGACGCCCAGATCTCGGTCGCCGTCGGGCTGCTCTCCCTCGTCTTCGCCTTTGTCGTCCTGTTCGCCATGTCGTTCGTCGGCGGCGCCCGCGGGACGATCTCACCCCTCGCCCGGCTCCGCCGGACGCGGAAGGAACCCGCATGAGCACCCCAAGGACGACCCACCGCGACGGCGTGGCCGTCCAGCTGACCAACCTGCGCCGGACGTATGCCGGAGTCAACGCCCTCGACGGGCTGTCCCTCGACATGGCCCCGGGTGAGTTCATCGCCCTGCTCGGTCCGTCCGGGTGTGGCAAGACCACCGCGCTGCGTTGCCTCGCCGGTCTGGACGACCCCGACGCGGGGACGATCACCGTCGGCGGCAAGGACGTGACCGGCATACCGACGAGCAAGCGCGACATGGGCATGGTCTTTCAGGCATACAGCCTGTTCCCGCACATGACCGCCCGGCAGAACGTCGAGTTCGGGCTCCAGCTGCGCAAGCAGGGTACCGACGTGCGCCGCAAACGCGCCCAGGAGATGCTCGAGCTCGTCGGCCTGTCGTTGCACATGGACAAGTTCGCGCACCAGTTGTCCGGCGGCCAGCAGCAACGTGTCGCCCTCGCCAGAGCCCTGGCCATCGAGCCGCAGGTGCTCCTGCTCGACGAGCCGCTCTCGGCGCTGGATGCCAAGGTCCGGGTCCAGCTCCGCGACGAGATCCGCCGGATCCAGCTCGACGTCGGGACCACCACCCTCTTCGTCACCCACGACCAGGAGGAGGCGCTCGCCGTCGCCGACCGGGTCGGCGTCATGCGGGCCGGCAACCTGCAGCAGCTGGCCGCACCGGAGGAGCTGTACTCCAAGCCGGTCAACGACTTCGTGGCCGACTTCGTCGGGGTGACCAACCGGCTGACCGGGTCGGCGACGAACGGCACGGTCACGGTCCTCGGAACGGTCGTCCCCCTCCTGCCCGGTTCGGCCTCCTCGGGGGACGTCACGGTGCTGGTCCGGCCCGAGCACCTGACGGTGGACCTGGCGGCCGACGGCAACGCCTCGGTCGTGAGTGCCAGCTTCCTCGGCGCAAACGGCCGGGTCATCGCGGCCGCCGACAACGGCGACCAGGTCCTCGTCCAGGTGGCCAGTGGCGCGGTGGCCGGCTTCGCGCCGGGGGTCCGGGTCACGGTCGCCCCCACCGGCGACCCCGCCCTCGCCGTGTCCTCCTCCCCCTGAGACATACCTCTCCCCAAGTCGCACGCCGACGGCCACCGCCCGGGACATAACTCTCCCCAAGTCGCACACCACCCTGCCCTGATCCGGCGGGCTGTGGATAACCCCGGGGCCGAAACGCCGATCCGTTGCAGCATGGCCCGATGCAGACCGAACCTCCGCTGGACACGAGCAATCCGTTCACGTATGCCGAGGGAAGAGCGGCGGGCATCAGCCG
>JBDTBX010000387.1:0-4408 GCA_039923915.1 Nostocoides sp.
CAGCAGTGAGCCGCTGACGTCGGCATGGACAACGCCCGCCCTGACCAGGCCCCGGATGCTTCGCGGTCCTCCGGGCGGTCCTCCGCGCACGTAACGCAGGCAATCTCCAGCGCTGGCGACAGGCGCAAGTGGCACGGTCTCCCGTTCGCCCTCCAGCTCGCGCTGGCCATCATCGTCCTCGCACTCGTTCAGGGCTTCGTCGCAAAGCCCTTTCAAGTGCCATCGGCCTCGATGGAGCCGACCCTTAGAGTCGGCGACCGCGTCCTCGTCGAGCGCTGGGCCACGCCGGGCGAGCAGGACATCGTCGTCTTCCGGCACGGGGCCACCTGGAATGACGCCCGTCTTCCTCAGTCCACCAACGCGTTCAAGGCGATCGTCAAGGCGGCGGGTGACCTCACCGGAATCGGACCCAGCAACACGGCATACACCGTGAAAAGGCTGATCGGACTGCCCGGCCGGACGGTCGCCTGTTGCACGGACAAGGGGGCCGTGACCCTCGATGGACGCGCGCTCTCCGAGCCCTATCTTGCGGACAATTTCCCGTTCGATCCCGGCCGGCTCGACTGCACCACGACGCCGGCGTCCCAGCGGTGCTTCCCAGCTTTGCTCGTGCCGGCCGGCCGCATGCTGGTCATGGGCGACAACCGGACAAACTCGGCGGACTCGGTGGTTGGCTGTCGCGGACGCCGCACGGCCGACGGGTGTGCCGTCTACGCCCGGCTGAACCAGACGGTCGGCGTGGTAGGCGTCCGCGTCTGGCCGCTGGGCCGGCTGGGCCTGCCCTGAACCTCGCCCCTGAGGGGTCACCCAGGGCGGGATCCGCAACCGGGCGCTGCTAGCGTCAGTCGCAACAGACATCCCAGTGCAGAGGAGCCCCCTGTGAGCACAACTCCCGTCAAGGTCGCCGTCACTGGCGCCGCCGGTCAGATCTGCTACAGCCTGCTGTTTCGGATCGCGAGCGGAGCCCTGCTGGGCCCCGACACACCCGTCGAGCTGCGTCTGCTCGAGGTCACTCCTGCGCTCAAGGCACTTGAGGGCGTGGTCATGGAGCTCGACGACTGTGCCTTCCCGACGCTGGCCGGGGTCGAGATCGGCGACGACGCGGGCACCATCTTCGACGGCGCCAACCTGGCCATGCTCGTCGGGGCCATGCCGCGCAAGGAGGGCATGGATCGTTCGGACCTGCTCAGCGCCAACGGGCGGATCTTCACCGGCCAGGGCAAGGCGCTCAACGCTCATGCCGCCGACGACATCAAGGTGCTCGTCACCGGCAACCCGGCAAACACCAACGCCCTCATCGCCATGACCAACGCCCCCGACATCCCCCGCGAGCGCTTCAACGCCCTGACCCGCCTCGACCACAACCGAGCCAAAAGCCAGCTCGCCAAGAAGCTCGGCGTTTCGGTCACCGAGATCCGGCAACTGGCGATCTGGGGCAACCACGACGACTCGATGTACCCCGACCTGTACAACACCTTGGTCGGCGACACGATCGCCGCCGACCTCGTCGACCCGGCCTGGATCACCGACGAGTACATCCCCACCGTAGCCAAGCGCGGCGGTGCGATCATCGCCGCCCGCGGGAGCTCTTCAGCGGCGTCCGCTGCCAACGCGACCATTGACCACATGCGCGACTGGGTCCTCGGCAGCGACGGCTGGGTATCGATGTCGGTCCCGTCCGACGGCTCCTACGAGATCGTCCAGGGGATCGAGCTCTCCGACTTCTCCAGGGAGCGGATCGCTGCCTCGGTCGCCCGCCTGGAGGGGGAGCGGGACGCGGTCAAGACCCTCGGCCTGATCTGAACTCCTACAGGTGGGGGTGCAGGTTCATCGAGCGACCGATCACGCCGACGGCGACCCCGAGCGCGACGAGCATCGCGACGTCGAGCCACTGGCGTCGCACGACGAGGCCCCCGGCCCTCCGCTGGGGCAGGACCGCCCGGAGGACGCCCGCGAGCAGGCAGGAGCCGCTCAGCATCACGGTCGCCCGGAGATGATGGTCGGTCGCACTGAACGCGACGCCGCCGACCAACCCGACAGCGACGATCCACCAGACCCCGAGGCCGGGGGCGACCGGTGGCCGCGGCTCGGTCTCCGGCGCCATCTCAGGCCGCGGCGCGGTCGAGCGAGCGTTCGGCGGCCCGAACGATGTTGGTGAGCAGCATCGCCCGCGTCATCGGCCCCACGCCGCCGGGGTTGGGTGAGAGGAAGCCGGCCACCTCGGCGACACCGGGATGGACGTCGCCGGCGACCTTGGAGCGGCCGTCCTCGGCGAGGATCCGGCTGACGCCGACGTCGAGGACCGCGGCGCCCGGCTTGACCATGTCGGGGGTGATGAGACCGGGCACGCCGGCGGCCGCGACGACGATGTCGGCCCCCCGGACCTCGGCGGCAAGATCCCGCGTCCCGGTGTGGCACTCGATGACCGTGGAGTTCTCCGAGCGTCGGGACAAGATGAGCGACAGCGGCCGACCGACCGTGATGCCGCGCCCGACGAGGGCTACCCGGGCTCCGGCGAGCGGGATGGCGTAGCGGCGGAGCAGCTCGATGCAGCCCATCGGCGTGCAGGGCAGCGGTGCCTCCTTGCCCAGGACGAGCCAGCCGAGGTTCGTGGGGTGCAGCCCGTCGACGTCCTTGGCCGGGTCGACGGCTGACAGGATGGCGAACTCGTCGAGCCCGGTGGGCTGCTGGACGAGGAAGCCCGTGCACGCAGGGTCCTCGTTGAGCAACCGGACGACGTCCAGGACCTCGCCCAGTGGGGTCGTCGCGGGCAGGTCGTGGCGCAGGCTGGTGATGCCGATCTCGGCGCAGTCCTTGTGCTTGGCCCCGACGTACCAGTGGCTGCCGGGGTCGTCGCCGACGAGCACCGTGCCCAGCCCCGGGACGACGCCCTGCTCGGCCAGCCGAGCGACCCGATCCTTCAGCTCGGCCTTGATCGTCGCGAGGATCGCCTTGCCGTCCAGAACAATTGCCGTCACCCCGACATCGTGCCATGTGCGAGGCTGCAGCCATGGCAGCCGACCGGCCTCACGGCGTGCTCCTCGCGGCAGGCGCCGGCCGCCGGATGGGCAGCCCCAAAGGCCTGCTGCGGATGCCGGACGGCACGCCGTGGGTGGAGCGCGGGGTCCGGGTCCTGCTCGAGGGCGGGTGCGCCGGCGTGACGGTCGTCGTCGGAGCTGCCGCCGACGAGGTCACCGCCCTCGTCCCCGACCTTCCCGGGACGACGACCACGTATGCCGCCCACTGGGAGTCCGGCCTGGCCGCCTCGCTCGCTGCGGGACTCGATCACTGTTCACAACTGCACAATTGCTACGGTGTGGACGGTAGCAATTGTGCAGTTGTGAACAGAGCTGTTGTGCTGCTCGTCGACCTGCCCGACGTCGGGGCCGATGTCGTTGCGCGGGTGCTCGGCGCGGGAGGTGCCGGGCCAGCCGTACTGGCGCGGGCGGCATACGGGAATCGCCCTGGCCATCCGGTGATCCTCGGCCGCGACCACTGGGCGCCCGTCATCGCCGAGGCGGCCGGTGACACCGGTGCCAAGGCCTACCTGTCCCGGGCCGGGGCGCTGCTCGTCGAGTGCGGCGACCTCGCCACCGGCCGCGACGTTGACAGGCCCTGGGTCAGGCGAGGGCCGCCAGAGCGGTGAGCGCCTGGGTGAAGCACTGCTCCGGCGGCGTGACCAGGCCGGCACCGACCTGACCGGTGCCCGCGACGCGACCGGCCATGCCCGTGTTGATCTGGGGCAGGATCCCGGTGCGCGCCACCTTCAGGACGTCGATTCCCGTTGGGGTGCCACGGAACTCGAGGATCGGGATCTGGTATGCCGGGTGCTCGCCCTCGGTGATCTCGTACATCCGCTGGGTGGTGCGCAGGGCGAACGGGACGTCGCCGCCGACGAACTTGACGATGGCCGGCGCGGCCGCCATGGCCACTCCTCCGATGCCGCCGGTCTCGGTGATCGCCGAGTCCCCGATGTCGGGGTTGGCGTCCTCGGGTCCGTAGTTGCCGAGGAACAGGCCCTCGGGGGTGTTGGCGGGTCCGGTGAACCACGAGTCTCCAGTCCCGGACACTCGGATGCCGAAGTCGGTGCCGTTGCGGGCCATCGTCGTGACGATGCTGCTGCCGGGGATGCCGTGAGCCGCCAGCGTCGCGAGCTTGCAGGCCGGCATACCGAGATTGAGGAAGAAGTGTTCGTTGGCGCCGCTGAACCGGACCGCCTCGGCGATGTCCGAGCTGGACCCGTCGGCGGTGATCAGGGTGGGGAGAAGGTCTCGGAGCAGCATGAGCGAGCCAGCCCGGTTGCGGTTGTGGCCCTCGTCGCCCATCTGCAGCATCGCGGCGATGATCGCCTTGACGTCGATCGGGCCCTGTCGTGCCAGCCGAGCCCGCACCGCCTGCTGCAGGATCG
>JBDTBX010000388.1:0-9277 GCA_039923915.1 Nostocoides sp.
GCCGATGTTGATGACACCGGAGCGCTCACCCATGACGCCGACGCAGGCGGCGAGGACCACGAGGGTCAGGACGTAGGGCAGCAGGTTGATGAACTGCTGGGGCAGAGCAACGATGTTGCTGCTCTGCAGCTGGGAGGCAAGGGCGCTGGTGAAGCCGAAGAACAGCGCGGCGGCGAACGCCCGCAGCGGCCGCCAGGCGCCGAAGATCATGATGGCGAGGGCGAGGAAGCCTCGGCCGGCCGTCATGCCGCGCTCGAAGCTCGAGGTGGCCTCCATCGACAGGTAGGCGCCGGCCAGACCGGCCAAGCCGCCCGCGAGGGTAACGTTGAGCAGGCGCATGGCGATGACGTTGATGCCGGCCGTGTCGGCCGCGCTCGGGTACTCTCCGACGGCCCGGGTGCGCAGGCCCCACCGTGTCCGGAAGAGGGTGAAGTGCAGGAGCGCCACGATGAGCAGCGTGCACAACGCGATCGGCCCGGCGGAGAAGAAGACCGGCCCCAGCAGCGGGATCTTGGAGAGCAGGGGCACGTCGTAGTTGGGCATGACGTGGGTGAGCGACTTGCCGGACTTGTAGTAGAAGGAGGTCAGGCCGGTGGCGATGATGTTGATGACGACACCGGCGATGATCTGGTCCATCTGCCACTTCACGGTGGTCCAGGCGAGGAACGCGCCCATCAGCATCCCGGCGAAGATGCCCGCGAAGACCCCCGCCCACAGCGAGTCGGTGGCGGCCGCCGTGAAGAACCCGGCGAACGCCCCCACGAGCATCTGACCCTCGATGCCGATGTTGATGACACCGGAGCGCTCACCCATGACGCCGACGCAGGCGGCGAGGACGAGCGGCACCGCGAACGACCACGCGAAGTCGATCATCGAGACGGCGATCGTCTTGTTGATGAAGTAGAAGGCGTATGCCGCGACGAGGATCACCAAGGTGGTGATGGTGACACTGCGGTTGCGGTTGAACCAGATGGACATCAGGACCCCCAGCCGCTCGTCAGCGCCGAACCCTTGGCGGCATACCGACGGAAGATCAGCTTGGCGACGAGCGGGAGTGAGACGAACAGCAGGGTGATCGCGAGGAGCATGTCGACGACCTCGGGCTGGATGCCGGTATCGAACTGCAGGGAGGAGGCCCCAGCTCGCAGCGCACCCACGAGGAAGGCCGCCGGGATGGTGGCGATCGGGTTGGATCGCGCGAGCAGCGCGATGGTGATGCCGTCGAAGCCGAGGTTGGCGTTGAAGCCGGACTCGTAGCGGTGCACGTCGCCGAGGGTCTCGATGCCGCCTGCGAGGCCGGCGAAGGCACCGGACAGGGCCAGGGCCAGCAGGATCATCTTGTTGATCTTCATCCCTGCGTAGCGCGCGGCGTGCTTGTTGCGACCGACCGTCTCGAACTGGAAGCCGAGGGTCGTGCGGCGCAGCATCCAGGCGGTGCCGACCGCGAGGATGACGGCGATGGGGAAGCCGATGGGCATGATGCCCATGTCGTGCATGAACGCCTGGGGGGCGATCTCTGGTGTGCGCGGAATCGCCTGGCCCTGCTCCTTGAACGGGTTGTTGATCAGGTAGTCGATGATGTTCGTCGCGATCGAGTTGAGCATGATCGTGGAGATGACCTCGTGAACGCCACGAGAGGTCTTGAGCAGGGCGGCGATCGAGGCCCACATCGCGCCAGCGACGATGCCGCAGACGAGGGCGGTGACGATGATGAGGATGCCAGGCGCCGAATGCATCTTGTAGCCGACGACCGCGGCCGCCAGCGCGCCGCAGATCAGCTGGCCCTGGGCGCCGATGTTGAACAGACCCACGCGCAGTGGCACGGCCACCGCGAGGCCGGTGAAGATGAGCGGCGTCGTGCGCTCCAGCGTGAGGTTGAGGCCGTCGGTGGTGAGCAGCGCCGAGTGGAAGAGCGTCTTGTACGCGTAGACCGGGTTGACGCCCTGGAACCGGATCAGGATGGCGCCGATGAGGAACGCCGCGACCAGCCCCGCAAACGGGACGACGATCCCCTGGTAGCGGATGAGGGCACCCCACAGGCCGCCCGGCGGAGGGGGCGCCCCTCGTTCGGCAACGACCACGTGTGCGGCTGGCGCGGTGGTGGGCGGGGTGACGTCCTCGTCCGGCATTTCTCTCCGTCCTTGCGACAGAGAGCGGGCGTCCCGTTTCGGGACGCCCGCCCCTGGGTCCTGGCGGACTTGCGGCTGACGCTACCGCGTCAGGCAGTGCTTCTTCAGAGCGTCACGCCAGTCTTGAGCGAACCGTCCGCGAGCTTTGCGACGACGTCCGCGACCTTGGTCTTGACGTCGGCCGGGATGATCGCGTCAAAGGCGTGGAACGGCGAGACGCCGGCCGTGCCGATGAAGTTGCCGCCCTTGATGGAGCCGTCCTTGGCCGCCTTGATCAGGTCGGTGACGCCCTCCTTGAGGTGCTTTTCGGCGGAGGTGATGAGGCACGGCTGCGCAGCAGGGACGGAGTCCCACTGGTCGACGTCGACACCGATGCAGAAGACCGTCTTGCCAGCGCCGCTGGCCTTGGCGGTCTCCGAGATCGCGCCGTTGCCGGTGTTGCCACCGGCGCCGAAGATGAAGTCGGCACCCTGGGCAAGCTGCTTCTTGGCCTCGCCAGCACCCCATACCGGGTCGTTGAAGGCGTTGTCACCGGCCGGGTGGTAGACGCTGGTGACCTTGACCTTCGGGTTCGCGGCCAGCGCGCCGGCCTTGTAGCCCTTGTCGTACTTCTGGACCGGCGGGATCTCGAGGCCGAGGACGTCACCGATCTTGTTGGTCTTGGTCATCAGGCCAGCGAGGTAGCCCGCGGCGTAGCCGGCCTGGTCCTCGTTGAACGACAGTCCGGTGAGGTTGGTGCTCGTCACCTTGGTCGTGTCGATGAACTGGTCGACACCGATGAACTTGGTGTTGGGGTACGCCTTCGCGGCAGCCACCGTGGCGTCGGCCATGAGGAAGCCGACCGTGACGATGACGTCGTACTTCTTGTCGGTGAACTGCTTGATGTTGGTCGCGTAGTCCTTGGTGTCGACCGTCTCGATGTACTTGACCTGGGCACCCGTCGCGGTACCGCCGGCCTGGACGCCCTCCCACGCGGACTGGTTGAACGACTTGTCGTCCACCTTGCCGGTGTCGGTGACGAGGCCAACGCAGAACACGCTTGCGCTGGAGCAGTCGGTGCTCGCAGCGGACGAGCCGCTGGTGCTGCTGGACGACGAGTTGCCACTGGTGCCGCCACAGCCCGCGAGCGCGAGTGCCGCGATCGGGGCGAGGGCGAGGAACCGCTTTGCCTTCATGTATTGCTCCTGGAGTCTGCTGACAGGTGGTGCGTGCTGGTCGAGTGGACCGACAACGGACACCCCACGACGGAGCGCACTCTATCCCGATGCCCAACATCTGATACAGCGATTCGGGTGTCGTTGCCGGATCGTTGCCGCCCTGCCGAAGGACTTGCGTCACCAGCCCGGGGTGGCCGTCCATCCTGCATCCACGGGGAGCGTGACGCCAGTGACGGCTGAGGCGGCAGGGGAGGAGAGGAAGGCCACGACCGCTGCGATCTCCTCGGGTCGCACGGTTCGACGCAGGGCACTGGCCGCCTCCCACCGGCGAACGCCCTCGGGCCACTGCTCGGCGAGTCCGGGACGGTCCACCAGGCCCGGGGCCACGGCATTGACCCGTATGCCGCGCGCTCCGAGCTCCCCGGCGGCTGCGGCGGCGAGGTGGTGCAGCCCCGCCTTGGACACGGCATACGGGGCATGCTCCGGACCGGCCCGCAGTCCCTCGATCGAGCCGACGAGGACGATGGAGCCGCCGGCCGAGAGCTCGGCGGCCAGCGCCTGGAGGAGCACCGCCGGAGTGCGCAGGCCGTCGCGGTGGAAGGCGTCCCAGTCCGCCGTCCGCAGGCGCGGCCACGGCGTGAGGTCCTGGGGCGCGGCGTTGAGGACGACCGCGCGAAGGGCCCGCTCGGTGCCGCCCAGGCGCCGGACCTCGTCGACAAAGCCGGCCACCAGGGCGTCGTGGCGCTCGGGGTCGGTGACACCGAAGTCGGACTGCAGGAGGTCGGCCCGACGGCCGGCCGCCTCGACGAGGGCGGCGGTCTCCCTGGCCCCCGACTCGTCGGTGCGCCAGTGCACGACGACGTCGTGCCCGGCCTCAGCCAGGGCGACGGCGCAGGCCCGGCCGATGCCGCGACTGGCGCCGGTGACGACGGCGAGTGCGGTCACCCGGCGCGCTGGACGGACTGGCGGACGCGGGTGAGGACCTCGATCTCGCGCGACCAGTCCGGATAGTCGTGCTGGAGCTCGTCCCGGTCGGCGAGCACGAAGCCGCTCCAGGTGAACGCCGGCGCGCACCAGCAGGTGAGCAGGGTCCAGTCGCCGAGGGTGGCGGCGCCCTGCCAGGTGTCGGCGGTGACCAGCACCTGGCCGTTGCGGGCCTCGATGGAGGAGAGCGCGCCGTGGCCGCCGCGACCGAGGCGCAGCATGACGGCCGGTGCTCCCTCGACCCACTGCCAGCCCTCATCGACCTCGAGCTTGTGCATGGCCGAGAAGCCCTCGTCGCCCGTCGTGAGCAGGACGGTGATCGAGGAGAGGTTGCGGGTCCGGGGACCGGCCGCCCAGAACGAACCCTCACCTTCGAGGGGTTGAAGGTGCAGGGCCTTGATGACGTCCTGGGCGGTACGTCCGGCAAAGGGAGTGGTGGTCATGCGGAACTTCCAGGGGGCAGTACGGGCGCCGCCGCGGGGGCCAGCGTGCGGCACACGGACAATAGCGCGGCCTCGTCGGTGCCTTGGACCTGCCCGTTCGCAAGGACCCGCTCGCCGTCGACGAAGACGTCGGTGACGTCGGCGCGCCCGGCCGCGAAGACGAGCAGCGCGGGAACGTCATGGACGGGCGTGAGGTGCGGCCGGTCGAGGTCGAGCAGGATGATGTCGGCCCGTTTGCCGACCTCGAGGCTGCCGACGAGATGGCCCAGCCCGAGGGCCCGGGCGCCCTCGATCGTGGCGGCCCGCAGGATCTCCTGGGCCGGTGCGACGTCGGGCCGTCCGCTCGAGAGGCGGGCGAGGAGGGCGGTCTGGCGGATGGCCTGCCACATGTCCAGGTCGTTGCTCGAGGAGCAGCCGTCGGTGCCGATGCCGAGCCGGATGCCGTCCGCCCGCCAGTCCTGCCAGTGCAGCAGGCCGCTGGCGAGCTTGAGGTTGGAGCCGGGGCAGTGGGCGACGCTGCCGTCGGCCCCCGCAAGGGCCTTGCGGTCGACGGCGGTGAGGTGGACGCCGTGGCCGGCCACGACACGGAGGGGGCCGTCGAGGGCTCCGGCCTCGGCCAGGATCTCGGTCGGGGTGCCGCCGAAGCGGGCCAGGACGTCGGCGTTCTCGGCGGCGGTCTCCGAGACGTGGGTGTGCAGGAGTGGCTTCGTGCGGCCGGCTGCCGCCTCTGCCGTGGGCCAGTCCCGGGTCGCGTCGAAGACCTCGCGCAGCTGCTCCGGTGTCGCGGTGTAGGTGCTGTGCGGGGCGACGGTGAGCGGGGTTGCCGGGCCGCCGATCCGTTGGTGACGGGTCGGCCACTCGGCGAGGCCGGTCATCCGCTCTTCCCACGTCAGCCCGTCGGGTCCGGGTCCGTCGAAGAACACCGGTCCGATGACGTGCCGCAGCCCCACGGCCACGGCACCTCGGTGGGCGGCTTCGTGGTGGAAGTACATGTCGTTGGCCGTCGTCGTGCCGCCGCGGATCGCCTCGATCGCACCGAGGGCGGCGGCGATCTCGACGGTGTCCTCGGTCATGACGGCCCCCTCCGCCGCCCAGACGGTCCGCAGGAAGCCGTCGAGGTCGACGCCTTCGGCGATGCCGCGCAGCAGGGTCATCGGCAGGTGCGTGTGCAGGTTGACCAGGCCGGGCATGGCCAGCCGGTTGCGGGCGGAGACCGGTGTCGCGCGCCGCTCCTCGGCCCGCCGGCGCAGGTCCTCGGTCGGACCGATGGCGGTGATCGTGCCCTCCTCGATGAGGATCGACGCGCCCGTGAGGATCCGGTCGCTCTCGTCGCAGGTGAGGACGTACTGGAGGTCGGTGACCCAGGTCGCGCTCACCCGATCCGCCCTACCCGGGCCCTGACGACGGCGTCGAGCAGGGTGATCACCCTGGCGCTGCTCTCGGTGAGCACGCGCCCCACGTCGTGCATCGTGATCTTCTCGGTCGACAGCCCCGCGGCGGGGTTGACGACGAGGCTCACGGCGGCATACCGGAGTCCGGCCTCGACGGCGAGCGTGGCCTCGGGGATGCCGGTCATGCCGGCCACGTGGCCCCCGAGCAGGCCGGCCATCCGGATCTCGGCGGGCGACTCGAACCTGGGCCCCTCGAAGCACGCATAGACACCGCCGTCCCGCAGCACGACGCTGGAGTCTTCGGCTGCCCGCAGGAGCTCCCGGCGGAGCGCGGGATGGTAGGCCTCGGTCACGTCGACGTGCACGACGCCCTCGGCGCCGGACCCGTCGTGAAGGGTTGTCGGCCGGCTCTGGGTGAAGTCGAGGAAGTCGTCGAGCAGGACGAGGGCCCCCGGCTGCAGGGTCGGGTCGATGCCGCCGACGACGTTCACGGCGATGACGTCCGCGCACCCGACGTCGCGCAGGGCGGAGATGTTCGCGCGGTAGTTGACCAGGTGCGGCGGCACCGAGTGGCCGGCGCCGTGCCGGGTCATGAACGCGACGGGCAGCCCGTGCCAGCGGCCGCGGGTCAGCCGGGCCGTGCCGTATGCCGTGCCGACGGACTGTTCCTGGACCTCGGTGAGTGCGTCGAGGGCATAGAATCCGGTTCCGGCGATGATGCCGAGCGGTGGAGGGGTCGCCGACGTCGTGACGCTGTCGTCGCCCGGCCCGGTCATCTGGCCCACGGTACCTCCGCCCCCCGGCGCCCCGCGCCCGGATGCCGATCCGGCCACCGTGACTTTCTCACCCGAAGGGACGCAACCTGCACGACAGGCGCCAGGCGACGGCAGACGGGCAGAATCAGCCCATGGCGCGACAGGTGGCACTGGCAGCGACCGGGCCCACCGCGAGGGAGGCCGGGCTGTCGGTGGCCCGTGAGGGCGGCAACGCCGTCGACGTCGCGGTCGCCGCCGCGCTCGCCGCCATGGCCTGCGAGCCCGGCATCGTCTCGTTGCTCGCTGGTGCCTTCGTCAACGTCTGGCCGGTCGACGGCCCGCCCGAGGTGATCGACGGGAACGTCGAAATGCCCGGTCGGGGGCTGCCCCGGGAGGCGTTCGGGCAGGGGGTGCGCGAGGTCCGGATGAAGTACGGGGCCGGGGTCGTCATGTACGGCGGGCACGGTGCCGCGGCGACTCCCGGCGCGGTGCCGACCATGGGCCTGGCGATGGAACGACACGGCCGTATGCCGTGGAGCGTTGTGGTCTCCCCGTCGGCCGCGGCCTGCCGCTCGGGATACCCGATCGGTGCAGCGTCGGCGAGGTACCTCGGGTTCACGGCCGGGCCACTCTTCGGGGCCGACGCGGCCGCATCGGCGATCGTGACCCGGCCGGACGGCTCGCCGTTGCAGGCCGGCGACATCTCCCGCAACCTCGACCTGGCCGATGTGCTGGATTCCCTTGCGACAGAAGGCCCCTCGCTGTTCACGACCGGATCGGTCGGGCGCGCGATCGCGGCCGACATGGCAGCCAATGCGGGGCTGGTCACCGACGCCGACCTCGCGGCATACGTCCCTGTCGTTCGCGAGCCGGTCATGCGTCGGCTGGGAGACTGGAGCCTGGCCATCAACCCGCCGCCGTCGGTCGGCGGTCCGATGCTCGCGGTGATGCTCGGGGAGCTGACACGCCGGGGGGAGCCGTGGTCGTGGACAGACGTGATCGACGTGCAGCGGCGGGTGCTGGCCTACCGACACGCGATCCACGACTTCTCCGTCGACCTGACGGCCGATGGGCACGCCCTGCTGGCGTCGGTCGAACGGTACGGGCTGACAGGACTGCCCACGTCGTCGTCGACCGCGCACATATCGGCCGTCGACTCCGACGGAATGGCTTGTGCCATCACGGTTTCCAGTGGGTATCTCGGCGGCTTCGCAACGCCCGGGACGGGATTGATCCACAACAACGCGCTCGGAGAACCCGAGCTCAACCGGCTCGGTCTGCACGCCGTCGCGCCGGGAACGCGTCTCGCCTCGAACATGGCTCCCACGACCGCGCGGTCGTCAGCTGGTCGGGTGCTGGCGATCGGGTCGCCGGGCGCCGACCGGATCACGACCGCGCTCATGCAGGTGCTCGGACAGAACTGCATCGTCGGTATGCCGATGGACCAGGCGATCATCGCGCCTCGTGCCCACGTGTCGCACCTGGCCGATGGGACGGTCGTCGTCGACACCGAGCCATCCGAAGAGATCGCCGCTGCCGTCAGGGAGCTGGGCTTGTCGGCCCGCGAGCACGACCCGCTGGACATGTTCTTCGGAGGCGTCGGTGCGGCATACCGGACGGCTTCCGGCGAGCTGCGCGCGGACGGCGACCCGCGCCGCGAAGCCGCCGTAGGCGTAGCCGGCGCCTTCTCCCGCTGACCCAACGTCCGGTCGGATCAGACGGAAGTGCCGGTGACCATCCAGCGGTCGGTCCGAACGCGCAGCCAGAGGAGCGTGCCGCGGACGGCCATGAAACCGGTGAACGCCAGCCACAGCCAGGTGACGGCGAGCTCGTCGCCGCGCTGGATCGTGCTGGCCGTCAACAGCCTCGGGCCGAGCGCGTGGACGCCGACGATGAGCGGGAGGTAGCCGACGAAGCAGCCGACCATCGCTCGAGCCAGCCAGCGGCCGTCCCCGGCGCCGATGAGGACGCCGTCGACGACGAAGACGTAGCCCGCCAACGGTTGCTGGAGCGCCACGATGAGCAGGCCCGCCGAGACGACGGCCCGGACGTTGGGATCGGACGAGAACAGGTGCGGCAGCACGTCCCGCAGGCCGAGGATGAGCAGCGTCAGGACGAAGCCGCCGAGGACTCCCCAGCGGATCATCAGGCCGGTCGCCGACCGGGTGCTCTCGACGTCGCCGGCACCAAGCGCCTTGCCGGTCAGCGCCTGGGCCGCGATTGCGAGCGCATCGAGGACGAAGGCGAGGAACGACCAGATCGTTGCGGCCACCTGGTACCCGGCAAGGGGGACGTCCCCGAGCCCCGCCGCCACCCAGGTCGTCGCCACGAGGACACCGCGCAGCGCGATGGTCCGGACAAGGAGTGGGGCGCCGCCGCGCGCGGCGGCGAGGACCCGGCCCGGATGGGCGCGCAGCG
>JBDTBX010000389.1:0-30884 GCA_039923915.1 Nostocoides sp.
CAACTTTCTTGACGCTTTCGCACATGGACGACATCCAGCGACGCGAACTCGAGACGATCGAGCAACGGGAGGCAATGCGACACCCGACTCGACATCGGATCACCTTGGCGCTGCGGGAGCCGATGACAGTCACGTCATCGGCACGGTGCGCGGGATGGCGAGCATCCCACTTTGGGATGCCTGGTGTTACTCTCGACTGCATGAGCACGCAAATCGCAGTTCGACTTCCTGAGGAGATGGTCGCCTTCATGGACCGCCGTGTTGCGACTGGCGAGGCGTCGAGTCGGGCGGCGCTCGTTGCCTCCGCGGTGGAACGCGAGATGCGTCGACTGGCCGCCGTGCAGGACGCCCAGATCCTTCGCGCCCAAGGCACAGCGGATGAGCTGGACGATCTCGTCGACTGGACCGGCGCGCATGCCGTGGTCGAGGACTGATCGGGTGCGAGAGATCTGCCTGGTCCGCCTCGACAAGACGCGACCAGCGCTCGTCCTGACCCGGCAGGCCGCTCGGGGTGCGATGACCAAGGTGACAATTGCCCCGATCACCAGCACGATCAAGGGCTTGTCCAGCGAAGTGTTGGTGGGAGCCGAGAACGGGTTGGACCACGACTCTGCGGCATCCCTGGACAACGTCCTCACCGTCGCAGTGGGTGCACTCGGACGCACCCTCGGCTATCTCAGCGACGGGCAGGAAGCGCAACTGGCGCGGGCCGTGGTGTTGGCCTACGACCTCGAGGTGGCCCTTCTCAAATAGCGCAGAACCGAGCGACTGGCGACGACGACGTGCGCTTCAGGCTGGGGTCGACCAACATGGCAACATGAGCGTCAGCGCTGTCCACGTATGGGCCTTCTACAGCGAAGCCACGGACCACCGCTCCGTGTAGGCCGCGGGGATGCCCGTGAAGAGAGTGCGGCCGTGACGCGGTCGGCTGCCTCTGGTGACGCGGGCTTCTAGGGTGCGTTCCATAACGATCGCGCCATCCGCGAAACTATAAGATCTCAGATTTGCTACTCTAAGCGGGCTAAAGCATCAGGTCTGATACTTGAAGGAGCGCATGATGGCTGACACGACGAGTGGGCGCACCCCGGTCGCGGTGGCGCGCGCGCTCGACGGGCTGGGCAGGGAGGTCAACACATGGCGCAAGTTGCGGCACCTGACGGTCGAGCAAGTCGCCGACCGTGCCGGCGTAAGCCGCAGCACCGTCCTGCGCCTCGAGAGCGGGCAGGGAGCCTCCTTGGAGAACCTGCTGCGGGTGGCTCGCGCGCTGGGTGTGCTGGACCTGCTGACGAAGGCGCTCGACCCGTACGCCACCGACGTGGGTCGCCTCCGCGCCGACGAGGAGCTCCCGACCAGGGTGCGCACTCGCGGAGCCGGCAGGTGAGCGCCGTCGAGGTCTGGGTGGCTATCGGGGGCGTCGACGTTCGCGCCGGCACCCTGTACCCGCACCGCCGCCGCGGCGGCAGCACGGAGAGCGCCAGCTTCACCTACCTGGACGAGTACATCGCGAACCCGCGCGCCTACTCCCTGGAGCCGGGGCTGCCCCTCGAGGCCGGCGCCCACCAGAGCACCATCGGGCGTCCGATGTTCGGCGCGTTTGGGGACTGCGCCCCGGACCGGTGGGGCCGGACTCTGGTTTAGCGGCGCGAGGCCGCCCAAGCCCGAGCCGAAGGCCGCGAACCGCGCAGCCTCGGCGAGGTCGACTACCTCCTCGGGGTCCGCGACGACCTGCGACAGGGCGCGCTCCGCTTCCGCCGCGGCGACGGCCCGTTCGGGGCGATCGAGGACCGCGGTGTCCCTGCGCTGTCCGACCTGCCCGAGCTGCTCACTCTCGCTGCGCGAGCCGATGCGGACTCAGCAGACCTGTCGGATCTTCAGCGCCTCATCCGCGTCGGCAGCTCCCTCGGCGGGGCGCGGCCCAAAGCGCACGTTCGCGACGCCGACGGCAACCTCGCTATCGCCAAGTTTCCCAGTGCCGCGAACGACACGTGGAACGTCATGGCGTGGGAGAAGGTCGCGCTAGAGCTTGCCGCCCAGGCCGGGATCACCGTTCCGGCAAGCACCCTGCTGAACCTCGCCGGCCGCAGCGTTCTAGTGGTGGACCGGTTCGACCGGGCCCGGGACGCCGACGGTGGACCAGCGGGCCGGGTCGGCTACGTCAGCGCGATGACGATGCTCCAGTCCACCGACGGGGAGCAGGGCAGCTACCTGGAGATTGCCGAGGCCATCGAGACACGCTCGTCGCACGCGACCGCGGACCTGCGCCAGCTCTGGCGTCGGATCGTCTTCTCCATCCTCATCTCCAACACCGACGACCACCTGCGCAACCACGGATTCCTCCACGAGGACGGGGACACCTGGCGGCTGTCTCCGGCGTTCGACATCAACCCGAACCCCGAACCAGGGCCCAAGCACCTGAGCACGGCCATCGACCTGGGTGATGACACGGCGAGCATCTCGCTCGCACTCTCTGTCGCGAGCTACTTCCGTCTCAGCGCCGAGGAGGCCAACGACGTCGTCGCGCAGGTCCAGACGGCCGCCTCCCACTGGCCCCCGGTCGCCCGCCAATACGGCCTGTCCTCGCAGGAGGCCACCGCCATGTCGTGGGCGTTCGACGCGCACTCCGCGCGCGCGTCGACATAGGCGTAGCGACCACTGAGGCTCCGGCTCGGACGGTCGAGTCAGGCTGCCGACTGGACGTTCAAGACCCAGCGCATTCCGGCTTTCGACGCAGCCGGCGGGGCGCCGTCTGCCACGGCAAGCAGCGAGCATCGCCACGCCGCCGCGAGCATCGCGCTGGCCGGGCGCGCCGATCGCGGCAGCAGCTCGCCAAGCAGGCTCGCGATCCTGTCCGGCATCTGGTCCGGGCGCGGCTCGGCCAGGATCCGCGTCACGCCGAAGCGCACTGCCGCGTCGAACGCGACCTCGAGTGCAGCCTGAATCGCCGGTCGACCTGCGCCACCGAGCGCCGCAGCGGCGCCCTCCATGCGCTCGGTCATCCGGGTCTCCATCTCGTCCCGGATGACCACGTACAAGCCGAGCTTGTTCTTGAAGTGGTGGTAGAGCGACCCCGTGGTGACGCCGGCGTCCCGCGCGATGTCGACAACGTTCGCCCGTTCGTAGCCGAGCTCCTGGAACCGCACGACGCCCAGCTCGAGGAGTCGGGCGCGCGCCGAACCTGGGATCGGGACGGGCGAGAGGTCGGGCATGCCCAACCATAACCCATTGACGCGATAACGTAACTGACTTATGCTCCGAGCATGAAGTTGTCCTTCCTCTACCACCCGGTGACCGACCTCAACGTGGCCGTCAGCTTCTACCGCGACGTGCTCGGTTGGGACGAAGCGTGGCGCGAGGGTACGTCCACTGTTGCCTTCGCGATCCCCGACTCATCGGTTCAGGTGATGCTCGACGCGAGCGACCCCGACGACGATGGAGGCCCAGGAGCCTTCTTCGAGGTCGCCGACGTCGACGCCTTCCATGTCGACCATCGTGACTCGGTGAACTGGGTCGAGCTCCCTCAGGACCTGCCGCCCATACGGTTCGCCTCGTTCACCGATCCGGCGGGCACCCTCTTCCGGATCTTCCACAACCTGGAGTAGATCGACGCGACCTCCGTCCCGTATGCCGAACGTCCTACGGGGCACCCCGGAGCACGAGGCGTTGCCGGTGAGCTTCGGCATGCGCCGATCCCCAGAGGACCCGCCCGCGGTATGCCCGCTGAAGGTGTGTCAACCAGGACATGCTTGAGGCGGTCCACCCGAATCGATGAACACCATCGCGTAAAGCCGACCGCGATGCGCCTCACCAGAAGGCGGTAAGCGCTTCAGATTCTCCGTGCCGTGAATGGCAATCCACAGCCATACATGGTCGACCAAGTCGAGCAACTTCTTCCATTCGGCATGAGAGGGCGGATCACCCGCATAAGCCGGGTGACCGGGGCGTCCGTCGGCACGAGCACGATGTTCATGGACCCGCCACCGCGTGCCCGGAAGGGCCCGTGATCAGCCCGTATGCCGGGCAGGGGCCCTTCTCTTCCTCGTCGGCCGCGTTGCTGGAGTTTTGGCCCCGGAGACCCCTGGGTGGGAAGGATTCGGAGCCGCCGGGTCGGGGCTGAGCGCGGCCAGGCGGCGCAACCGGGCCAGGTCCCAGACGCGGTGGACCACGGCCATCCATCGACGGTCGCTTGTCGAACGACGTTGTCGGTGGTCTGTGAAATATTCGGTCCATCGAGGTGGTGGGTGCCCCGGCCGTGACCGGTCTGGGTGCCTCCCGCGCACCCACGCTTGACGCACATGACCGAGTTCCATCGCGAAGGAGTGACTGGACATGAACGGCTTACACGACGTGACACCCGCCGTGCGTCTGAGGAGTGTCGAAGACGGGGACCTTGACGTGTTCTTCGACCACCAAAGGGATCCGCAGGCGGTCGAGATGGCGGGGTTTCCGGCTCGCGACAAGGTTCAGTTCGCGGCGCACTGGGCGAGACTCCGCACCGACGACACCCTGCTGGTGCGCACCATCGTCGCCGATGGCTTGGTGGCGGGAAATATCGGCTGTTGGCAGGACGATGGGCAGCGTCTGCTCGGCTACTGGGTCGGACGCGAGTTTTGGGGCCGCGGCGTCGCGACGCAGGCGCTCGCCCGGCTCGCGGACGAGGTGTCGATCCGGCCGCTGTATGCCCATGTCGCGGTGCACAACCTGGGCTCGATCCGCGTCTTGCACAAATGTGGCTTTCGGCGCGATCGCGCGCAGGAGGCGGACGCGCCAGCATCCGAGGACAGCATCGAGGAGCTCATCTTCGTGCTGAACGCCTAGGCCTGCGCAGCACGGCGCCCGGTGTGCCTTGCGCACCGGGGCGTCGATAGCGGACTGCGTCGAGGAACAACGCTGCCTGTGCCGGTGGTGTGCCGCGGCCGGCTGTGGACGGCCCGAACCGTCAGTCCGGGGTGACGTCGAAGGTGGTGGTGAGCCCGGCCGTTGAATCGCCACCCACCCACACCTCAAAGGTCGAGGCGTCCGTCACCCAGTCGCGGACGGCCGCGTTCCAGTAGCGCCGATGTGCCGGCCCGATGCCGAAGGTCACCGTCCGGGTCTCACCGGCCGCCAGGGACTGTCGGCTGAACCCTTTCAGCTCCCGGACCGGCCGCGACGCTCTTCCCGAGCGCTGGTGGAGGTACAGCTGGACGACCTCGTCCGCCTCCCGCTCACCGTCGTTGGTGACCTCGACCGACACGGTGACCGAACCGTCGGTCGGCCCGGCCTCCGGGGAGACCGTCAGAGCGGCATACGAGAAACTCGCGTAGCCGAGCCCGTGCCCGAAGGGGAACAACGGCGAGCTCTCCTCGTCCCAGTAGCGCCGCGCCTGGTTCTCCGGCTCGTGGGAGATGGTGTGGGAGTAGATCATGGGCACCTGGCCGACGGTGCGTGGCCAGGTGAACGGCAGCTTGCCGCCGGGGGAGACCTCGCCGAAGAGCAGGTTGGCCACGGCCGCGCCGCCCTGGCTGCCGGGGTACCAGATGTCCAGGATGGCCGGGACGTGCGAGGCGGCCCAGCGCAGGTCGAGCGGACGGCCGTTCATGACCAGCAGGACGACGGGCGTCCCGGTCCCGACGACTGCCTGGAGCAGCTCGAGCTGGCGCCCGGGAAGTTCCAGGGAGCACCGCGAGGCGTGCTCGCCGATCATGTTCTGCCACTCCCCGACGACGACCACAGCCACGTCGGCGTCGCGCGCCAGGTCGACGGCTCGCTCGAACTCGACGTCGGCGTCGAAGCCGTCCGGGTCCTTGGGACTGTTGCCGCCGAACATGTCGAAGAGAGAAGGAAACTCGCGCTGCACAACGGGTACACCAGGTGAGTGGCTCACCTCGATGCCGTCGCCGGCCCGGGCGCGGATCCCCTGCAGGACGGTCACCGTCTCGCCGAGGTCGACGTCGAAGACCCAGGGCCCGATCGTGTCACGGGGGGAGTCGGCGAGCGGCCCGAGGACGGCGATGGAGCCCAGCGCCCGGGCGTCGAGGGGCAGCAGACGTCCCTCGTTGCGGAGCAGCACAGCGGACCGCTCGGCAGCCATCCGGGCGACCTCCCGGTGCGCCGGATCGGCGAGCACCTGCCGCGCCCGGTCCTCATCGACGTAGGGGGTGTCGAACAGGCCGAGCCGGGCCTTTGCCTCGAGCATCCGCCGGACGCTGGCGTCGACCGTGACGACGTCGACGGTGCCGGCCGCCAGAGCCTCCGGGAGGTGGGCGTATGCCGCGTGGTCGATGGCCATCTCCAGGTCGACGCCTGCCGTGACGGCCCGCGCACCCGCGTCGGTGAGGTCGCGCGCGAAGCCGTGGGTGAGCAGGCTGCGGACCGCGTTGGCGTCGCTGACGACGAACCCGTCGAAACCCAGGGTGTCCCGCAGGACCTCGGTGAGCAGCCAGCGGTTGCCTGTTGCGGGGATCCCGTTGAGATCCATGTAGGCGGTCATGATGTTGCCCGCCCCGGCCTCGACGGCGGCCGCAAACGGGGGCATGACGACGTTCCACAGCTCGGAATCGGACAGGTTGACCTCGTCGTAGTCCCTTCCGCCGAGGCCGTAGCCGTAGCCCGCCAGGTGCTTCGGTCCGGCGATCACCCGATCGGGCGGGACAAGCCTGTCGTCGCCTGCTCCGTCGCCCTGAAAGCCGCGGACCTGGGCAGCAGCCACCGCGGCGCCGAGGAACGGGTCCTCCCCGGCTCCCTCGATCATCCGGCCCCAGCGCGGGTCGCGTGCGATGTCGACCATCGGCGCGAACGTCCAGTGGATCCCCACGGCCCGGGCCTCACGGGCGGCCATCGCCTGCCCCGCCTCGATGGTGGCCGGGTCCCACGAGGCGGCCAGCGCGATCGGCACGGGCAGGATGGTCCGCAGCCCGTGGACGACGTCAAATCCGAACAGCAGCGGGATGCCCAGGCCGTCGCCCGCCAGCGCCAGGCGCTGCAGTCGGTTGATCTCGGCGGGGTCGGTCACGAAGAGCAACGACCCCACCCGGCCCTTGGTCAACTCGGACTCCACCATCGACGGTTGTGCGTCGGGGTCGAAGTCCAGCTCAGGCTGGGCGTCGGGCGGGAGCTTGAAATAGAAGAGCTGGGTGAGCTGCCCGGCCTTCTGCGCCGGTGTCATCCGGGCCAGCAGGTCCTCGATTCTCGCTGCGACGTCGATGCGGCTCACGACACTCCTTCGGGTCCGGCTGGATCGGCACCATCCTGCCGCGTTGGGTAGCCTGCCCGCCATGACCGCTGCCTCGCGTGGACCGCTGGCCGGCCTGACCGTCGTGGAGCTGTCCGGGCTCGGACCGGCACCCTTCGCCGGACTCCTCCTCGCCGAGCTCGGGGCCGACGTGGTCCGGATCGACCGACCGGGTGGCAACAGTCCGCTCGACGATTCCGGGGGTCTGGGTCGCTCGCGACCGAGCGTCGCCGTCGACCTCAAGCACCCCGAGGGGCTCGCGACGGTCCAACGACTCATCGACGGCGCCGACGTCCTCGTCGAGGGGCTGCGACCCGGGGTCACCGAGCGGCTCGGCCTCGGACCCGACGACTGCCTGCGGCGCAACCCACGCCTCGTCTACGCACGGATGACCGGCTGGGGCCAGCAAGGGCCTCTCGCGCAGCGGGCCGGGCACGACATCACGTATGCCGCGATCACCGGAGCGCTGCACCTCACGGGAACGGCCGAGCGGCCGATTGCACCGGTCAACGTCCTGGCCGACTTCGGCGGGGGGACGCTCTATCTCCTCGTCGGCATCCTTGCCGCGCTCCACGCGCGAGAGTCGACGGGGCGCGGCCAGGTCGTCGACGCGGCCATGGTCGACGGGGCCGCCTCGCTCGTCACGATGTTCTACGGCCTGCTCGGGAGCGGCGCGTGGCAGGACCGTCGGGGCGTCAACCTGCTCGACGGCGGGGCTCCGTTCTATGACACGTACACCTGCGCCGACCGCAAGTTCGTTGCAGTGGGAGCGCTCGAGCCGCCGTTCTACGCTGCTCTTCTCGAGGGCCTCGGGTTGACCTTCGAGCGATCTCAGTACGACCCCAGGGGCTTTGCGGAGCAACGGGCTGCGTTCACCCGCACCTTCCTCACCCGCACCCGCGACGAGTGGGCCGAGCACTTCGCGGGCTCCGACGCGTGCGTGGCGCCGGTCCTTTCGCTGACCGAGGCGCCGACGCACCCGCACCTCGCTGCCCGGGGCACGTTCGCCCAGCTCGACGGGCACCCGGTGCCGCGCGTCGCCCCCCGGTTCTCTGACACCCCCGCCCTCGACCCGACTCCAGAGCGACCGATCGGCGCCGACAGCCGCGCCCACCTGCTGGCGCACGGGTTCACCGTCGACGAGGTCGACCGGCTCCTGGCGTCCGGCGCCGTCGTCCAGCGCTGACCGTGTCCGGGGCTGATTGTCTAGACTCGCGAGCGGCCGGGCGTTGACGCCGGGCCTGACCCCGCGAGGAGCGAACTGTGACCGCAGCAGGAGTCGAGGCAGCGACGTTGGGCGACTCCCCCGTCGTGCGCATCCCGGTCTTCTTCGTCGCCGGTGGCACCGGCATCTCGGCGGAGACCCTCGGCAACCTCATGCTCCAGCAGTTCCCCGGCCTGGCCTTCGCGCGACGCCGGATCCCCTTCATCCAGACCGTCGAGCAGGCGCGTGACGTCGTGCGCGAGCTGGATGCGGCCCGGTCCGACACCGTCATGCCCCTCGTCTTCTCAACCGTGTCCGCCGAGGCGATCCGGACCGAGCTGCAGTTGACGACCTGCGCCTTCATCGACCTGTTCGGCTCCCACCTGGACACCGTCGAACGGGTTCTGCACGTCAACGCGACCCGGGGCGCCGTGGCTTTGCACGGCGTGGGCGACACCGGCCGCTACGAGGCCCGGATGAAGGCCATCGAGTTCGCGATGGAGCATGACGACGGGGCCAGCGTGCGCAACCTGGAGTCCGCGGACCTCATCCTCGTCGCGCCGTCGCGGTGCGGGAAGACACCGACCTCGATGTACCTCGCCCTCCAGCACGGTCTCCGTGTCGCCAACTACCCCCTGGTGGATGAGGACTTCGAGGGTGGCGACCTGCCCCGGCCGATCCGCGGCCTCGCCGACCGGTGCTTCGGCCTCCTGTCGACGGCCGCCCGGCTCAGCCAGGTCCGCGGCGAGCGCCGACCCGGGTCGCCCTACGCCTCGCTCGGCCAGTGCAGCTTCGAGCTGCGGCGGGCCGAGGCGCTCTACCGCGCCCACCGGATCCCCTCGCTCAACTCGGCGTCGATGTCCGTCGAGGAGATGGCCGCCTACATCATGCAGCGCCGCGGGCTCGGCGACTCCTGACCACAGACCTCACGGCGTATGCCGCGCCGCCCCTTCGGAAGGAACAACACGTGAGCAGCACGATCGCCTGGTTCAAGGACCTCGGCCTCGCCGACGTCGACACCGTCGGCGGCAAGAACGCCTCGCTGGGGGAGATGGTCCAGCACCTCGCCAAGGCCGGCGTCCGGGTGCCGAACGGCTTCGCAACGACGGCCGAGGCCTACCGCCGGTTCCTCGCCCACGAGGGGCTCGCCGACCGGATCAACGCCGTCCTGGACGACCTCGACGTCGAGGACACCCGGGCCCTGGCCGCGGCCGGTGCCACGATCCGCGAGTCGGTCGAGCAGCAGCCGTTCCCGGCCGACCTCGAAGCCGAGCTGCGCACGGCATACGACGCGCTCGTGGGTGAGACGACCGGTGACGTGAGCTGGGCGGTCCGGTCGAGCGCCACGGCCGAGGACCTGCCCGACGCGTCGTTCGCAGGGCAGCAGGAGACCTTCCTCAACGTACGCGGCATCGACAACGTGCTCCTCGCCGTCAAGCGGGTGTTCGCCTCGCTCTACAACGACCGGGCGATCGCCTACCGGGTGCACTCCAACTACGACCACGCGTCGGTCGCCCTGTCCGCCGGCGTGATGCGGATGGTGCGGTCCGACATCGGCGCCTCCGGCGTCATGTTCACCCTCGACACCGAGTCGGGTTTCCCTGACGTCGTCTTCGTGACGAGCAGCTACGGGCTCGGGGAGGCCGTCGTGCAGGGTGCGGTCAACCCCGACGAGTTCTATGTCCACAAGCCGGCGGTGCGGGCCGGTCGCCCGGCGATCCTCAAGCGCGGGGTCGGTGCCAAGGCGACCAAGATGGTCTACACCTCCGACTCCGAGGTGGGCCGGTCGATCGACTTCGTGCCGGTCGACGCCCTCGACCAGGCGCGGCTCAGCCTCACCGACGCCCAGGTGACCGAGCTGGCTGAGCACGCGCTGAAGATCGAGGAGCACTACGGCCGGCCGATGGACATCGAGTGGGGTCTGGACGGGGTCGACGGTGAGATCTACATCCTCCAGGCTCGGCCCGAGACGGTGAAGTCGCGCCAGACCGGCTCGATGCTTCAGCGGTTCTCGATGGACGACCGGAGCGGGACGGTGCTCGTGGAGGGCCGGGCGATCGGTCAGAAGATCGGTGCCGGGCCGGTGCGGATCCTCAGGTCGGCCGAGGAGATGCACGACTTCCAGACCGGCGAGGTCCTCGTCGCCGACATGACCGACCCCGACTGGGAGCCGGTCATGAAGCGCGCCAGCGCCATCGTCACCAACCGCGGCGGCCGCACCTGCCACGCGGCGATCATCGCCCGTGAGCTCGGCATCCCCGCGGTCGTCGGAGCCGGTTCTGCCACAACGGCTTTGGTGCACGGTCAAGAGGTCACCGTCTCGGCGGCAGAAGGCGACACCGGGCGCGTCTACGAAGGGCTACGAGCGTTCTCGGTCACCGAGACGGCCCTGGACGACATGCCCGAGATCCCGGTCAAGATCATGATGAATGTCGGCACCCCCGACCAGGCCTTCGAGTTCGCCCGGCTCCCCAACAAGGGGATCGGCCTGGCTCGGCTCGAGTTCATCATCAACCGGCAGATCGGGATCCACCCGCGGGCCCTGCTCGAGCTGGACGCCCAGGAGCCCGGGCTGAAGGCCGAGATCGAGAGCCTCATCGCGGCCTACGACTCGCCCCGCGACTTCTTCGTCCAGCGGGTGGCCGAGGGCGTCTCGATGCTCGCAGCCGCCTTCGCGCCCGAGCCGGTCATCGTGCGGATGTCGGACTTCAAGAGCAACGAGTATGCCGGCATGCTCGGTGGCGCCAAGTATGAGCCGCACGAGGAGAACCCGATGATCGGGTACCGCGGCGCGTCGCGCTACCTGTCGACGGACTTTGCCGAGTGCTTCGCGATGGAGTGCGCGGCGCTCAAGCACGTGCGCGACGACATGGGCCTGACCAACGTCAAGATCATGATCCCGTTCGTCCGGACCGTCGCCGAGATCAAGGGGGTCATCGACCTGCTCGCCGCGAACGGGCTGCGCCGCGGTGACAACGGACTCCAGGTCGTGATGATGTGCGAGGTCCCGTCCAATGCGGTCAACGCCGAGGCGTTCCTCGAGCACGTCGACGGCTTCTCGATCGGCTCCAACGACCTCACCCAGCTGACCCTGGGTCTGGACCGGGACTCGGCGCTGGTCGCGGGCTCGTTCGACGAACGCGACCCGGCGGTCAAGGCGATGATGAGCCTGGCGATCAAGGCCTGCCTGAAGGCCGGCAAGTACGTCGGGATCTGCGGGCAGGGCCCCTCCGACCACCCCGACCTCGCCGAGTGGCTCGTCGACGAGGGCATCGAGACGATGTCGCTCAACCCCGACACCGTCGTGGAGACCTGGCTGCGCATCGCCCGGCGCTCCTGACCCGGTCATTACTCGCCGGTCACCACCGTTTGGTGGCAGGCTCGGCGACGGCGGGCACCACCCCCCGCCACGAGCCCGTTGCCGACGCCGACCGGGAGGTCCCCATCCATGTTCTCGCGCATCGCCATCGTCAACCGGGGCGAGGCCGCCATGCGGCTCATCCACGCGGTGCGCGACCTCAACGCGGCGGCCGGTCCGGGTGGGCACCGGATCGAGACGATCGCGCTGCACACCGAGGGTGAGCGGCGGGCCATGTTCGTACGCGAGGCCGACACGGCATACAACCTCGGACCCGCGGCGAACCGGCCCTACCTCGACTACGCCGTTCTGGAGAAGGCGCTGCTCGACACCCGGGCCGACGCGGCCTGGGTCGGCTGGGGTTTCGTCGCCGAGGACCCGGGTTTCGCCGAGGTCTGCGCGCGGATCGGGGTCACCTTCATCGGGCCGAGCCCGGAGGCGATGCGCAAGCTCGGCGACAAGATCGGCTCCAAGCTCATTGCCGAGGAGGTCGGCGTGCCCGTCGCGCCGTGGAGCCGGGGCGGCGTCGACACCCTGGACGACGCCACGGCGGCGGCCGCGAAGATCGGCTACCCCCTCATGCTGAAGGCCACGGCCGGCGGGGGCGGCCGTGGCATCCGCATGGTCGCCTCCGACGCCGACCTCACCGCCGCCTACGAGCGGACCCGCGAGGAGGCGCAGCGGGCGTTCGGCTCCGGTGTCGTCTTCCTCGAGAAGCTGGTCACCGGGGCACGGCACGTCGAGGTGCAGGTCATCGCCGACGGGCAGGGCACCGCGTGGGCGATCGGCGTCCGAGACTGCTCGATCCAGCGACGCAACCAGAAGGTCATCGAGGAGTCTGCGTCTCCCGTGATGACCGCCGAGCAGGCACAGGTCCTCAAGGACAGCGCCGAGCGGCTGGCGATCGCAGTCGGGTATGCCGGTGCCGGCACCGTCGAGTTCCTCTTCCAGCCCTCCGACGGCACGTTCGCCTTCCTCGAGGTCAACACCCGGCTTCAGGTCGAGCACCCGATCACGGAGGTCACGACCGACACCGATCTGGTCAAGCTACAGATCCATATCGCCTCGGGTGGCCGGCTCGAGGGTGACCGACCGAGCGAGGTCGGCCACGCTGTCGAGGCCAGGCTGAACGCGGAGGACCCCGACCGCGACTTCGCGCCGGCGCCGGGCCACATCGACCTCTTGCTCCTGCCCGCCGGCCCCGGCATCCGGGTCGACACCGGCGTCGGCGAGGGCGATACCATCCCCGCCGACTTCGACACGATGATCGCCAAGGTCATCGCCTACGGACGCGACCGCGACGAGGCACTGGCCCGCCTCCGCCGGGCGGTCGGGGAGACCCAGGTCGTCATCGACGGCGGCGCGACGAACAAGTCGTTCATCCTCGACCTACTCAGCCAGCCTGAGGTCATCGACGGCTCGGCCGACACCGGCTGGATCGACCGGGTCCGCGGCGAAGGTCGGCTCATCTCGACCCGGCACAGCGGAATTGCCCTGGTGACAGCGGGAATCGAGGCCTACGAGGAGGGTGAAGCCGTCGAGCGCACCCGCCTGCTGGAGACCGCCCGTGGCGGCCGCCCCCAGGTCCAGCACAAGGTCGGGCGACCGATCGAGCTCAAGCTCCGCGGCGCGGCATACGCCGTCACCCCCCTCCAGATCGGGCCGGACCGGTTCCGCGTCACCGTCGCCGGACCCGATGGGGCGGGCACGACGGTCGAGGCCGTCTTCGAGCGGATCGACACGTATGCCGCCCGCCTCACCGTCGGGGACACGACTCACCGCCTGCTGACGGCCGTGCACGGCCCGGTCCACCTCGTCGAGGTCGACGGGGTCATGCACCGGGTCAGCCGCGACGAGGGCGGCGTCATGCGGTCCCCGGCCCCGGCGCTCGTCGTCGCCACGCCGGTCGCTGTCGGGTCGATTGTCGACGCCGGCCAGCCCGTTCTCGTGCTCGAGAGCATGAAGATGGAGACCGTCCTGTCGGCGCCGTTCGCCGCGACGGTCCGTGAACTGATGGTGAGTACGGGCAGCCAGGTCGAGACCGGTGCGCCGCTCCTCCGGCTCGAGCCGACCGGCGGCGAGGAGGACACCGCCATTGCCGACGATGCGGCCGAGGTCGACCTCGGCCTCCCCGTCGTCGGCGACAGCGCCGGGCAGTCACCCGAGGCGCGCGTGGCTGATGCCCGGGCCGATCTCTTGGCGATCCTGCTCGGCTACGACCTCGATGCCGCCGACGATGGTTCGACCCTGGCCGAATACCTCACTGCGCGTGAGGAGCTCGTCGCCAGTCGACGGCGTCCGCTCGCCGGAGCCATCGGGCTGCTCGACGTCCTCGCCGACTTCGCCGACCTGTCCCGCAACCGCCCGGGTTCGGAGGAGGACCACACCGAGTTGCAGGTGCACAGCCCACGCGAGCACTTCCACACCTACTTGCAGAGCCTGGACGCCGACCGGGCCAAGCTGCCGGAGTCCTTCCGCAGCAAGCTGCTCCGCGTCCTTGGGCACTACGGGATCGACAGCCTCGACCGGACCCTGGCGCTCGAGGAGGCCGTCTTCCGGATCTTCCTCGGCCAGCAGCGAACTGCGCCCGACGTGGCGATCGGCACCGCCATCCTCGAGCGGTGGGCTGCCGAAGTGGCGCCCACCGGAGCTGATGCCGAAGCCTCGAGAGACGTCCTCGACCGACTCGCCCGGGCCACCCAGCGACGGTTCCCCGTGCTCGCCGACCTCGCCCGCAGCGTGCGCTTCGCCTGGTTCGACCAGCCCGCAGTCGCCGCCGACCGGGCGGGGGTCCTGGCCAGCGCCCGCAACCAGGTGGCCTCCCTCGCCGCCGACCCGACCGCTACCGACCGGCCCGAACGGATCGATGCCCTCGCCGCCATCCCCGAGCAGATCGTCCGCTTCCTCTGCGAGCGGCTCGCCACCGGCATACCCGACAACGAACCGATGCTCGAGGTTCTCGTCCGGCGGCACTACCTCGAGTTCGCGCTCGAGAACGTCCGCGAGGAGTCGGTCGGCGGGCGCCCGTTCGCCATGGCCGACTACGTGCTGGAGGATCGCGACACCCATCTCGTGTCGACGGTCGGCCAGGTCGAGGAGTTGACCGCGGACAGCGGCCTCGTGCGCGACCTCACCGCCGAGCTCGGCAGACGACGCGGCAGCCAACAGGCCGTCGCCGACCTCTACCTCGCCTGGCCAGAGGCGCCCGAGGACCCGGACGTCGTCGCGGCTGCGCTCGCCGGCAGGCTCGGTGCGCTGCCCTTCACGAGCGAGGTCCGCCGGGTCGCCGTCGCCCTGTGCACGGGGCGGCCGGGCCCGATCGGCTACTACACCTTCCGCCCTGAGGCGGGCCGCCACCCGGCCGAGGACCGGCTGGTCCGCGGCATGCACCCGATGGTCGGCCGCCGGCTGAACCTGTGGCGGCTGCGCGACTTCGACGTCGAGCGGCTGCCCGCGCCCGAGGACGTCCTGCTCTACCACTGCACGGCCAAGGGCAACCCTTCGGATGCCCGGCTCGTCGCAATGGTGCAGGTCAGGCAGGTCTCCGTCGTGAGGGACGGGGACGGCACCGTCGTCTCTCTCCCGCACGTCGAGCGCGCCGTCGGCAACAGCCTCGAGGCGATCCGGCGCGGCCGGGCCGCGCTCGGGGCGACGGGCGGCCGACTCGACGCCAACCTCGTGTGGGTGCACCTGTGGCCTGTCGTCGAGGCACCGCTCGAGCAGCTCACCGCGCTCCAGTCCAAGATTGCGCCGATGGCGGTCGGGGCGGCCGTCGAGGAGGTCGCCGTCCAGGGCCGAGTGATCGCGCCCAGCGGGGCGATCGTGCCGATTGTCGCCCGGTTCGTCTCCCAGCCCGGGTCGGGCATCGAGACCTCCATCGAGTCGCCGCCGACCGAGCCGGTGGCTCCGCTCGACGAGTATGCCGAGAAGGTCCAGCGGGCCCGCCGTCGCGGCATGGTCTACCCCTACGAACTCGCCTCCTTCGTCGCCGGCCGTGACGGCACCGTCGTCGAGTACGACCTGGACGACGGCGGCACCCGGCTGGTCCAGGCCGGGCGGCCCTACGGCCACAACACGGCCGGCATCATCGTCGGGGTGGTCACGACGCCGACCAACCTCCACCCGGAGGGCATCACCCGGGTGCTGCTCTGCGGCGACCCGACCCGTGCCCTGGGCGCGGTCTCGGAGCCGGAGTGCGTGCGGATCATCGCCGCCATCGACCTCGCCGAGGAGCTCGGGGCGCCTGTCGAGTGGTTCGCCCTCTCGGCCGGCGCCCGGATCGCGATGAACTCCGGCACCGAGAACATGGACTGGGTGGCGCGCGGCCTCAAGCGGATCATCGAGTTCACCCAGGCCGGCGGTGAGATCAACGTCGTCGTCGCGGGCATCAACGTCGGGGCGCAGCCCTACTGGAACGCCGAGGCGACGATGCTCATGCACACCAAGGGGGTCCTCGTCATGACTCCCGACAGCGCGATGGTCCTCACCGGCAAGCAGTCTCTCGACTTCTCCGGCGGTGTCAGCGCCGAGGACAACTTCGGTATCGGCGGCTATGACCGGGTCATGGGCCCTAATGGCCAGGCTCAGTACTGGGCGCCCGATCTGGCCGGGGCGCGCGACATCCTGATGGCTCACTACGAGCACACGTATGCCGCGCCGGGAGACGACGGCCCGCGCCGCGCGCCCACGAACGACCCCACCGACCGCGACATCACGGCCTACCCGCACGTCGTCGACGGCAGCGAGTTCACCACGGTCGGTGACATCTTCTCGGCCGTCACCAACCCCGACCGCAAGAAGCCGTTCGACATCCGCACGCTCATGCGGGCCGTCGTCGACCAGGACCACGAGACGCTCGAGCGGTGGGCCGGGATGGTCGACGCCGAGACCGCCGTCGTCTGGGACGCCCACCTCGGTGGCATGCCGGTCTGCCTGCTCGGCATCGAGTCGAAAACCGTTCCGCGACGCGGGTTCCCGCCCACCGACGGGCCCGACACCTACACCGCCGGCACGTTGTTCCCGCGGTCGTCGAAGAAGGCGGCGCGGGCGATCAACGCGGCGTCGGGCAACCGGCCGCTCGTCGTCCTGGCCAATCTCTCCGGCTTCGACGGCTCACCGGACTCGATGCGAGCCCTCCAGCTCGAGTACGGCGCCGAGATCGGCCGGGCGATCGTCAACTTCGTCGGGCCGATCGTCTTCGTCGTGGTGTCCCGCTACCACGGTGGAGCGTTCGTCGTCTTCTCCAAGGCGCTCAACCCGCAGATGACGGTGCTCGCGATCGAGGGCTCGTTCGCCTCGGTCATCGGCGGCGCTCCGGCGGCGGCCGTCGTCTTTGCCCGTGACGTCGAGGCGCGGACCGTCGACGACGACCGGATCAAGGAGGTTCAGGGGCGGCTCGACGCAGCGATCGGGGCCGATCGGGTCCGGCTCGGCGCCGAGCTGGCCGAACTGCGGACGAGCGTCCGGGCCGAGAAGATCGGCGAGGTCGCGGCCCAGTTCGACGGCATCCACAACATCCACCGGGCCGTCGAGGTCGGCTCGGTCGATGAGGTGATCGCCGCGAACGAGCTGCGGCCCAAGATCATCGCGACGCTGGAAGCCGGCCTTGGTTCCTGAGACCGTCGAAGGCCATTCGGGTGACGGCGTCGGCGATGGCGGTCGGTGCCACCGTTCCTGACGGGTCGTACCACTCGACGAGGGAGTTCACGCTGCCGAACAGCAGCCGGCTGATGACGGCCGGCGGCAGGTCGCTGCGGAGGGCGCCCTCGGCGGCGGCATCGGCGACGAGGGCCGCGAGCGCGGTGTCGATCGCGCGGCGTCGGCCCAGGGCAGCCAGCTCGACCGGACTGTTGCCCCGGACCCGCAGCAGCAGCGTCACAGCGGGCTGGTGGGCGACAAGCACCTCGACACTGCGCCGGACGGCATACCGGAGCCGCTCGTAGGCCGTGTGCCCGGTCTCCCCACGGGTCTCGGCGACGAGCCGCTCCAGCTCGGCGAGGGCCTCGTCGAGCGCCTCGGCCAGCAATGCGTCCTTGCCCGGGACGTGGTGGTAGAGCGCCGACTTCGTGACGCCGAGCGCCGACGCGAGGTCGCCCATGCTCGTGCCGTCGTAGCCCTGGCTGTTGAACAGGTCGATGGCCCGACGGAGGACAGCCGCCTGGTCGTGGCCGGGCCGACCGCGACGGACGGGGCTGGTGTCGGTGCTCACCAGGAGTAGAAGCCCCGACCGGACTTGCGGCCCAACTCACCCCGAGCGACCTTGTCCCGCAACAGGTTCGGCGGTTCGAAGCGGGCGCCGAGCTCACGGGTCAGGTGCTCGGCGATGGCCAGGCGCACGTCCAGGCCGACGATGTCGGTCGTCCGGAGCGGCCCGACGGGGTGCCGATAACCCAAGGTCATCGCCGTGTCGATGTCGGCGGCGCTGGCCACGCCCTCCTCGACCATCCGGATGGCCTCGAGGGCGATGGCGACCCCGAGCCGGCTGCTTGCGAAGCCCGGGGCGTCGTTGACGGTGATCGCCGTCTTGCCGAGCACGGTGACCCAACTCCGGGCGGCCTCGACCAGACCCTGGTCGGTGGCCGGGCCGACGACGACCTCGACGAGGTCGCTCGCGGGCACCGGGTTGAAGAAGTGCAGGCCGACGAAGCGCTCGGGCCGCCGCAGGCACTCGGCGATGGTAGCGATCGACAGCGAGCTCGTGTTGGTGGCCAGGACGGCGGCCGGGGCCACGGCCTCGACCGAAGAGAGGATCCGCTGCTTCAGGCCGACGTTCTCCGGGACCGCCTCCACGACGAGGCCCGCACCACGCAGGTCAGCGCCCTGGGTCGTCGTCGTGAGCCGGGCGAGGACGACCTCGACCCCGTCGTCGAGCTGGCCGCGCTCGGCTGCGCGGGTGAGGGTCTGGCGGACGGTGTCGTAGGCCGTGTCGGCAGCGTGCGCGGAGTTCTCGATGATGACGACGCTGGACCCGGCGAGCAGGAAGGCGTGGGCGATTCCGGCTCCCATCCGGCCACCCCCATAGACTCCGACCTGGCTCGGCAGCTCGGGGGAGTAGGTCGTCGCCTCAGGCATCGAAGTCCACCGTCACGTTCTCGCTCACCGGGTGGCTCTGACAGGTCAGGACGAAACCGGCCGCGACCTCGGCCTGCTCGAGGGCGTAGTTGCGTCGCATGTCGACCTCGCCGTCACGGACGAGGGCGCGGCAGGTCCCGCAGACGCCGCCCTTGCAGGCGAACGGCACGTCGGTCCGTGTCGACTGCGCACCGTCGAGGATCGAGGCATCGCGGGACATCGGGCCGGTCGAGGTGACCCCGTCCAGGGTGACGGTCACCTGGCTCGTCTCGCCGCTGAGGACGGCGTCGGCGCGATGCAGCTCGGGCGGGGGTTCGTCGACGTAGAAGAGCTCGAAGTGGATGCGCTCCGGGGGGACGCCGAGGTCCGCGAGGACGGCCCGGGCGTCGACGGTCATGGCGAACGGACCGCACAGCCAGACGTCATCAATGGCCTCGATCGGCACGAGGACGTCGATGATCCGACGCAGCCGGTCGGCGTCGAGACGGCCGGAGAACAGCTCCACGTCGCGTGGCTCACGGGACAGAACGTGGACGAGCTGAAGCCTGGCGCCGTAACGGTTCTTGAGGTCGGCGAGCTCCTCGGCGAACATCACCGAACCGGTCGTCCGGTTGCCGTAGAGCAGGGTCACCTCAGCGTCCGGGTTCGCGAGGACCGAGGTCGCGATGGACAGCATCGGGGTGATGCCCGACCCGGCCGCGATGCACAGGTGCCGGCCGCCGGCTGCCGGGTCCGCCTGGAACGAGCCGTGGGGGGTCTGCACGTCGATGACGTCCCCGGAGCGAATGTCACGCACCAGCCAGCGGGAGAACAGGCCCTCGGGAATCTCGCGGACCCCGATCCGCGGCTTCGACCCGGCTGCGGCGCAGATCGAGTAGGTGCGCCGCTCCTCGCGCCCGTCGACGTGACGACGCAGGGTCAGCGACTGGCCCGGCGCAAAGTCGTAGGCCGCGGCGAGCTCGGGGGGGACATCGAACGTCACCGCGGCCGCGTCCTCCGTGAGCGGGTCGACGGCGTGCACCCTGAGGGCGTGGAAGCGCGGCGGCTGGCGCCTGGGGGGCGTGGCGAGCAGGCTCGAGGCGGCGGTCACTCAGATCTCCTTGACGTGCTCGAACGGCTCACCGCAGTCGCCGCACCGATAGAGCGCGGTGCAGGCGGTCGGGCCGAACTCGGAGGTGGGCTCTGCGGCATCCGAACCGCACTGGGGGCAGGTGAGAGATCGGCGAACCGGCCCGAGGTTCAAGGGGGTCGGCCCGGTGTGCCGCGTCGCCGGGCCGGGCGCCGACAGCCCGTGCGCCGAGAGTGCGGCGCGACCGGCGGAGGTGATGTCGTCGCTGCTCCAGGCTGGCGACAGGACGACCCTGATGGTGGCAGCCAGGCCCTCATCGGCGAGGGTGCGGACCAGATCGTCGCGCATCGAGGCCATCGCCGGGCAGCCCGAGTAGGTCGGGGTGATCGACACGATGACCAGACCGGCCTCGTCGACCTCGACCCCGCGCAGGACGCCGAGGTCGGCGAGGGTGAGCATCGGCATCTCCGGGTCGACGACCTGCGCGGCCGCGGCATACGCCCGTTCCAGCAGCTCCGTCGACGTGGTCACCAGCGGCCGCTCGGGTGGGCGCGGGCCACGGATTGCATCTCGCCCAGCAGTGCGGAGAAGACCTCGGTGTGGCTGCCGTCCCGTCCGCGGAGACCTCGGACAGCGACCATCGCCGCGACCTCAGGGGTGTCGACACCGCTCAGCGCGAAGACCTGTGCGAGGACGACGGCCACCTCGTCGGCGACGGACGACGGGTCGACGCCGACACCGGCCGCCGCCATCCGGGTCTCGACCTCGTGGGGGATGAACAGGTCCGCATACAGCGGCCAGACGGTGCGGAGGGCGGCGTCGATCCGGCGACGCGACTCCTCTGTGCCCTGGGCCAGGGTGAGGAACCAGCGGCCGGCGTAGTCGCGGTGGTAGGCCAGCTCCTTGACCCCCTTGGCGGCGACCGCCGCGAGCACGGCGTCGCGGCTGTCACGGAGCCGCTCGAGGATGGCGAGCCGGGCGGTTGCCAGGACGAGCGTCTTGACGACGGTGACTGCAAAGTCGCCGTTGTCGGTCTCGGTGAGCCGGGCGTTGCGGAACTGGCCGTCGGTGCGGAAGAACGCGAGCGCGTCCTCGGGCGGCACCGGCGAACCCTCGGGGAGTCGCGGGACAAGTGATGGGTCCGCCGCTGCGGCCCGCGCGAGGAGCAGCCGGGCCTGGCCGAGCAGGTCGAGGGCGATGTTGGACAAGGCGATGTCGTCCTCGAGGTCCGGGGCGTTGCTGCACCACTCCGAGAGCCGCTGTGAGGCGATGAGCGCGTCGTCGGCGAGCATCAGGCAGTAGACGCCGAGGTCGTGGGCGTCAACGCCGTCCGGGATGGTCGTGTCGACGCCGGCCAGGGGGTCCTCGAAGTCGGTGCCGAAGGCCCAGTGCGAGGGGTCGCCGCCGAGTAGCCCGTCGAAGATCGACCCGTGCTCAGCATTCGGATCCGGCGCGGAATGGCTTGCGGGGCTTTGGATCTCACTCACGGGGCGGCCAGCCTTTCGGGGGGACACGGGGGCGGCGCCCCCGTGGGCTACATGTGGGGGACGTTGTCGGGGATCTCGTAGAAGGTCGGGTGCCGGTAGACCTTGTCGTTGCTGGGCCCGAACATCGGGTCCTTCTCGTCCGGGCTGGACGCCGCGATGAGGTGGCTCTGGACCACCCAGATGCTCACGCCCTCGTTGCGCCGGGTGTAGACGTCGCGGGCGTGTCGCAGCGCCATGTCGTCGTCGGCGGCGTGGAGTGACCCGACGTGGACGTGGTTGAGGCCTCGCTTGCCGCGGACGAACACCTCATAGAGCGGCCACTCGGCTCGCACGTCGTTGGTCATGCTCGGTCTTTCGCATCAACGGCCACTGCCAGTTTCGCGGCATACGCCGTCGCAGCCTCGCGCACCCAGGCACCGTCCTCGTGGGCTCTTCGGCGATGGGCGATGCGTTGGGTGTTGCACGGTCCGTTGCCCTTGACGACGGCCATGAACTCGGTCCAGTCCGGCTCGCCGAAGTCGTGAGCAGCACGCTCGGGATTCCAGCGCAGGTCGGGGTCCGGGAAGGTCACGCCGAGCGCCTTCGCCTGCGGCACCGACATGTCGACGAACCGCTGACGCAGTTCGTCGTTGCCGTTGCGCTTGATACCCCAGGCCATCGACTGCGCCGAGTTGGGGGACTCGTCGTCGGGCGGCCCGAACATCATCAGCGCCGGCCACCAGAACCGGTCGACCGACTCCTGCACCATCGCGCGCTGCTCGTCGGTGCCCCGCATCATCGTCATGAGCAGCTCGTAGCCCTGGCGCTGGTGGAAGGACTCCTCCTTGCAGATCCGGATCATGGCCCGACCGTAGGGGCCGTACGAGGTGCGGCAGAGCGGCACCTGGTTGCAGATGGCTGCGCCGTCGACGAGCCATCCGATGGTGCCCACGTCGACATAGGAGAGCGTGGGGTAGTTGAAGATCGAGGAGTACTTCTGGCGCCCCTCGATGAGGTTGTCGGTCAGTTCTCCGCGGGAGACGCCTAGGGTCTCGCAGGCGGAGTAGAGGTAGAGCCCGTGCCCCGCCTCGTCCTGGACCTTGGCGAGCAGTATCGCCTTGCGCCGCAATGACGGAGCGCGCCCGATCCAGTTGCCCTCCGGCTGCATCCCGATGATCTCCGAGTGCGCATGCTGGGCGATCTGCCGAACCAGGGTCTTGCGGTAGCCCTCGGGCATCCAGTCCCGCGGCTCGATCCGGTCGCCCCGGTGCACGGTGGCGTCGAAATCCGCCTCGAGCTCGGTGGTCGGCACTGACATCGCTGTCCCTCCTGCACGAATAACTGACCGATCGGTCGGTATTAGTTTGACACGCGGCCGGCCGCGTCGCAATCGGCCCTCGGTCCGAGTGGCCAGAATGCGCCGAATGCCGGGTGGACCCAGCGGCGTGTTGTCGCCTCTCGACCGAGGTGGTGGGTAGGGGCGATGCTGGGGGCATGGATCCCGCCGACGCCTTCGCCTCCGCCGCCGATCTCGGCGCTCGCCTGACGGAGACCGGCTACGTCGGCGACGACGCACTGGCGACCGTCGCGTGGCTCGGGCTGCGCCTGCACCGGCCACTTCTGCTCGAAGGTGAGCCGGGCACCGGCAAGACGGCGCTCGCCGAGGCGCTCGCGGAGGCACTCGACCTGCCGCTCATCCGGCTCCAGTGCTACGAGGGCATCGACGCGACCCAGGCCCTCTACGACTGGGACTTCGCCCGGCAGATCCTCCATCTCCGAGCGGTGGAGGCGACGAGCCACACGACCGGTGGTGCCGACCAGTCAGGTGTCGCTGCCGATCTGGCCGCCGTGGAGAACTCGCTGTTCGATGAGCGGTTCCTCCTCGCCCGGCCCGTGCTGCGTGCCGTCCGGGAGGCACCGGTGGTCCTGCTCGTCGACGAGATCGACCGGGCCGACGACGAGTTCGAGGCGTTCCTTCTCGAGGTGCTCTCGACGTGGCAGGTGACCATCCCCGAGCTGGGCACGGTCGCGGCCGCGACCCCACCGGTCGTCGTGCTCACATCCAACCGGACCCGTGAGCTCCACGACGCCCTCAAGCGCCGCTGTCTCTATCACTGGATCGACCATCCCGGCCTGGCCAGGGAGGTCGCCATCGTCCGCAGTCGGGCACCCGAGGTCGAGGAGGCGCTGGCCGAGCAGGTCGTCGGCCTCGTCCAGCAGATCCGCGCCGTGCCCGGGCTGCTCAAGCCGCCCGGCGTCGCGGAGACCCTCGACTGGGCCCGGGCACTGGCCGAGCTCGGTGCTCGCGACGTCGATCTGGAGCGCGCGGCGGCCACCCTCGGCGCTGCCATCAAGTACCGCGAGGATGCCCTACGCGTGCGCGAGTCGCTCGAGCGGATTCTTGGACGATGACCACAACTGTTGCGACACAACACGACCCGAGCACGATCCTGCTCGGCTTCGCCCGTGCCTGTCGCGCCGCCGGGCTCCCGGTCACAGCCGACCGGGAGCGGACCTACCTCACCGCCTGTGCTGCCATCGGCCTCGCCGACGCGGGTGGGGTCCTCACGGCCGGCCGCGCGACCTTGTGCTCGACACCGCAGGACCTCGACCGCTACGACGCGGTGTATGCGGCCTGGTTCGGCGGTCCGGCGCCTTCGGTCACCCGCGTGGCCCGGCCGGCACCAGCAGTGGCCTCAGCACCCCTGACAGACCGCGACAACGATGGACACGACGGATCCGACGAGGATGAACCGGACCCCGTCCAGGCCCTGTCCAGCGCAACAGAAGTGTTGCGGCACAGGGATATTGCCGAGTTGAGCGCCGCCGACAAGCGACGGCTGGGCGCCCTTTTTGGCGCGCTTCGACCGGTCGCGCCCACGCGCCCGTCACTGCGGCATGCGGCCTCGCACCACGGCCCCGTCGACGGCCGCCGCGTCCTGCGCGAACAGCTGCGGCGGATGGGGGAGCCGGGCCCGATCCGACGCCACGAGCGGACGGCCAGACCGCGACGGGTCGTCCTGCTCATCGACGTCTCGAGGTCGATGAGCCCGTATGCCGATGCCCTGTTGCGCCTCGCCCACCGCTACGTGGTGGGCCGGGGCCCGGTCGAGGTCTTCACCCTCGGCACCCGGCTCACGCACGTGACGCGGGCGCTGCGCCAGCCCGACCCGGATCGCGCGATCGTCGCCGCAGGCGAAACCGTCCCCGACTGGTCCGGCGGCACCCGACTCGGCGAGGGGCTGGCCGCGTTCCTCGACCGTTGGGGACGACGCGGCCTGGCCCGAGGGGCCGTGGTCGTGGTGTTCAGCGACGGGTGGGAGCGCGAGGGGCCGGACCTGCTGGGCGAGCAGATGCGGCGCCTGTCGGTGCTCGCGCACCGTGTCGTGTGGGTCAACCCGCACCGCGGCAAGGACGGCTACGAGCCGGTCCAGCAGGGGATGGCCGCGGCGCTACCGTACTGCGACGACTTCCTCGCAGGGCACTCGATGGCAACGTTCGAAGCCGTGACGAAGGTGGTGGCACATGCGTGACGTCCTGCCCGAGTTGCTCGACTGGTGGCGCGCCGGCGAGACGGTCGGGGTCGGCACCGTCGTCGCGACGTTCCAGTCCTCGCCCCGCCCACCCGGCGCCGCGATGCTCGTGGGCCCGGGCGGTGTGGCCGTCGGCTCGGTGTCCGGCGGCTGTGTCGAGGGGGCCGTCTATGAACTCGCCGAAGAGGTCATCGCCTCGGGATTCCCTGTGCTGCAACGCTATGGCGTCAGTGATGAGAGTGCCTATGCCGTGGGACTCACCTGCGGGGGGATCCTCGACGTCTGGGTCGAGAAGGTGTCCCAGGAGACCTGGCCCGACCTCGGCGACCTGACTGCCGACATCGAAGCCGGCGAGCCAGTGGCCGTCGCCACCGTCGTCGCGCATCCCGACCCGAGTCGCCTTGGTCGCCGGCTCACCCTGCGCCCCGCCGACGGTGGGCCGACCGGAAAGGTGCGCACGCGGCATACCGGATCGCTCGGAACCGAGCGGATCGACGAGGCCGTCTCTGATGATGCGCTCGGCCTGCTCGCGGCCGGCCGGTCCGGGACGCTCGAGTACGGCCCGGAGGGGGAGCGGCGCGGCGAGGGGATGCGCGTCTTCGTCTGGACGTTCGCGCCCAGGCCGCGGATGCTCGTCTTCGGCGCCATCGACTTCGCGGCTGCCGTTGCGCGGGTCGGGGCCTTCCTCGGCTTCCACGTGACGGTGTGCGACGCGCGACCGATCTTTGCGACCTCGAGCCGGTTCCCCGAGGCCGATGAGGTGGTCGTCGAGTGGCCGCACCGGTTCCTCCAGGCTGAGGTTGACGCGGGTCGCGTCGACGAGCGGACCGTCATCTGCGTCCTCACCCATGACCCGAAGTTCGACGTACCGCTGCTCGAGGTCGCGCTCCGGCTGCCCGCGGTCGGCTACATCGGGGCGATGGGGTCGCGGCGGACGCACGACGACCGGATGAAGCGTCTGCGTGAGGAGGGCCTCACCGAACCCGAACTCGCGCGGCTGGCCAGTCCGATCGGCCTTGACCTCGGCGCCCGGACGCCGGAGGAGACGGCCGTCTCGATCGCGGCCGAGATCATCGCCCTGCGCTGGGGTGGCCAGGGCGAGCGACTGGGCGAACTCGCCGGCCCCATCCACCACCCCGAGTAGGTGTGGTCGACAGGGAGGTCACCGATGACGGCGATGACGTTTCTGCTTGGTGCTCGACCGATCGTGGACGGAGGGGCCGCGCTGGGGGCCACTATGCTCGTGCTCCCTCGTTCGGCCTCGTCCTCATTCGACGGAGGCGACACCGCGCCTGATCCGACCAGCGGGCTCAGCGGCCTTCTGCCTCGACAGCCGCGGTCTCCTCGGCGGAGGCCTTGGGCATGACCGTCCAGGCCAGCCAGCCGAGCCCGCCGAGGGGCACCTCCATCAGGTGGGTGAAGACCGTGAAGAGCAGCACCGTGGCCGTGGCGGCGGATGGCATGGCGCCCCACCCGACGAGGACCGTCGCGGTCGTCGCCTCGGTCACACCGATGCCGCCGGGAGTGATGCCGACGGCCGTGAGCAGCCGACCGATCGCGTATACCGCGAACAGTTTGCCGAGCGGGAGGGTCACCCCCGTGTCACGCGCGATGAGGACGAAGAGCAGGTAGTAGACGCCGAAGAACCCGACGAGACCAGCGGTCAGGCTGAACCAGTGGGCGCCCACGGTGTCGTTGATCTGGTGCCGCAGTTCGCGGACCAGCACGTCGATGCTCGTCGAGCGGGTTCGCTTTCTGCGCTTGAGAATCGGGGCGAGCAGCCGGTCGAGCAACCGCCCGATGACAGTGGCGGCGCGCTCGGAAGCCAGGATGGCGACGAACACGCCGAGCAGGCCCAGACCACTCACCAGGGCCGCGAAGGCCAGGTCAGTGAGCGCTGCGGGCAGGCCGGTGTTGCCGATGTAGAGGGCGAAGATCGCGATGACCGGCAGCGCGATCCGGGACAGCACGTTCCAGACTCCCGTGACGATCGCCATCGTGGACACCCGTCGTGCATCGAAGCCCCATGACCGGCAGATCGTGTAGGTCGCGGCCAGCCCGGCTGCGCCACCACCAGGCAACAGGTTGCCCACCGAGGAGCCGCAGACGTTGAGGATCAACGCTCGCGGATGGCTGAGGCCCGGCATGGCACCGGTGATGGTGAACGTGTAGCAGTACAGGCCCACGACCATGAGCGCCTGGTAGCCGACGGCATGACTGAACGGGATGTGCTGGACGACGTGCCACACATCGGTCCAGCTCGTCTTGGCGAAGAACGGCAGACCCCACACGAGCAGCCCGATGGCCAAGCCGAGGCCCACGAGGATGCCGATCGTGCGTCTGACCGGGCTCCCCTTGGTGGCCGGGGCGACGGCAGTGGCTTTTGTCACGTCAGCCCCTCGAAGATGTCCCGGCGGACCGGCTGACCTGGTGTGGCAGCCGGATCGCGGAACCATTCGCGCCCGAAGACCACGTCGTAGAACGGACGCGGGATCCGCAGGAAGGCGGACAGCGTGCGATCACCGCTGCCTCCACTGGCCTGCGACGCGTGGGCGCGCATCGAGGCTCGCTTCGCTCCGGCATACCGGCGCACGTCGATCCGATGGGTGATCTCGGCCCTGGCCGAATAGGCTCGCGCGAAACTCGTCGGGTCGAACTCAGCCGGGAACCGATAGACCCTGCCCGCCAGACGGATCGCCCGCACGAGGAGATCGCGCGGCACCGTCGCCTCGAGCACCCGCGGCGTCCCAGCCAGCTCGGCCGCCCGAGCCGCCACCTCGTGGACCCGCACGTGGTCGCGGTGCCCGTAGCCGCCATTGCGGTCGTAGGAGAGCAGCACGTCGGCCCGCTCGGTCTTGAGCACGGCAGCGAGCCGCTCTGCCGCCTCCTCGAGCGGGGCCCGGCAGAACCGCACCTGCTCCGCCGGGTTCTCGGGAAGGTCCGAGCCGCTGCCGGAGTCGGCGTAGCCGAGCCACTCGACGCGGGCGACCCCGAGCGCCTCGGCGCTGCGCTGGGCCTCGGTGAGCCGCTCCGAGCCGAGGTCGCCGGCGGTGTGGAAGGCGTCCGACGCGAGCCCGAGCCCGCCGTCAGTGGCCAGCACGAGGACGACCCGGTGACCTTCGGCAGCGGCGCGCGCCATCGTCCCCGACGTGAGGAGCGCCTCGTCGTCGGGATGGGCGTGGAAGGCCACCAGGGTTCGGCTCATCGTGCCTCATCCTCGCCCATGGCAGGCTGGGTTCTCGTGAAGGTCGCCCTGCTGTCGGACTGCTACCTGCCCCGCCTCGGCGGCATCGAGGTGCAGGTGCACGACCTGGCCGGTCACCTGGCCGCTGCTGGGCACGAGGTGGAGGTCTTCACAGCGACCGCCGGAGCGGCAGGAGAGCGGGGTGGCGTCATCGACCTCGTCGACGGGGTCCGCGTCCATCGGATGGCGCTGCCGCTGCCGGGCGGGGTTCCGGTCAACCCGCTGGCACCACCGGAGGTCCGGCGCCGTCTTGCCGCTGGCGGCTTCGAGGTCGCGCACGTCCACATGGGCGTCGTCAGCCCGTTCGCGACCGACATGGCCCGCACCGCGATCGGGCTCGGACTGCCCACCGCGGTGACGTGGCACTGCGTCCTGGACGGCTCGCGACCGATTTTTCGCGCGATCGGCTCGGCCCGCCACTGGGCCGGGTCGGGGGCGGCCCTGTCGGCCGTTTCCTCGATGGCCGCGGCGCGGGTCGCGTCGATCGCGGGCGGCGCCGATGTCACGGTGCTGGGCAACGGGATCGACCCCCTCGCGTGGGCCCCGCAAACCGGTCGTATGCCGCGTGCCGACCAGGTCGTCCGCGTGACCTCCGCGCTCCGGCTGGCTCGACGGAAGCGGCCGGGGGCGCTCCTCGACGTCCTCGCCGACGCGCGGTCGCGAGTCCCCGACGAGACCGAGATGGCTGCTGACATCTTCGGCGACGGCCCGCAGCGCCCGATCCTCCAGCGCGAGCTGGATCGGACCGGTCTCGGCGGCTGGGTGACCCTTCGTGGCCGGGTCACCCGCGACGCCCTCCGGGCGGCGCACCAGGGCGCCGACCTCTACCTCTCGACCGCCCGGCTCGAGGCGTTCGGGATCGCGGCGCTTGAGGCACGGACGGCCGGACTGCCGGTCATCGCCCGACGCGGCACGGGCGTCGAGGACTTCGTCACCGACGGCCTTGACGGACTCCTCGCCGACGACGACGCCGGGTTGGCCGTTGCGCTCGCTCGCCTCGCCACAGATTCGGTCGCCCGGGACGAGATCGCCCGTCACAACGAGACCGTTCCGCCACCGAAGGCCTGGCCGGTGATTGTCGCCGCGACCATAGCCGAATACGACCGCGCCGCTAGGCAGTCCGGATGAGCGCGCGCATCGAGATCGTCGCCACCGAGAGGACCGACTGCACGGACCGCGAGGTCGGGCGCTTCGTGCTGCCGCACGGCGGGTCCCCAGTCGACGAACTGGCGGCCCGCGGCTGGGTGCCGGTACCGCCTACCCAGGGCACCGGCAGACGGGATGGTCAATTGTTCGAGCACCTGCCCCCTGCGCAGTCGGCCGTCACCGAGCCGGGCGAACCGTGGACGGTGACCATCACGTATGCCGTCCGCGCGGCTTCTCCGATCGGACCCGGCGCGACTGACACGGTGACGCACGACGAGGACCTGACCGACGCCGAGGTTGCCAATGCCGAGGTGTATCAACGGATTGCGGCGTATGCCTTCGTGTCGAGCTCCCGGGGCCTGCTGCTCACCGAGCTCTCCGACGCGACGAACGCCTCCGGCCAGTGGAACCTGCCGGGTGGTGGTCTCGACGAGGGGGAGCCGGTCGATGACGCGCTGCGCCGGGAGATCTGGGAGGAGGCAGGCCAGCGGGTCGACAAGGCCACGCTGCTCGGTGTGCTGTCGAGCCATTGGGTCGGACGCGCTCCTCGGGGTCGGATCGAGGACTATCACGCGGTGCGGCTCATCCACCGGGCCACCTGCCCCGAGCCCACCGATCCGGTCATCCATGACCTGGGTGGCTCGACGTCGGCCGTTCGGTGGGTGCCCTGGACAGATGTCGGCCAGGTGCCGCTCGTCGGTTCCTTCGCGTCCCTGATTCGCGAGGTCACCGGGCGGCACCTGGCCGGGTCGTGAGGGCGGGTTCGAGGTGCCGGTCAGGCGTCGATGCCACGCCGCCTGCGCATCCCGAGCAGTCCCAGGAGGACGAGGACGACGCCCAGGCCGACGATGGTGGCCGGTCCGGCGGTGGCCCAGTCGATCCGGGTCGTCGTCGCGGTGGTGATGAACACGAGAACCGCGAGGGCGAGGGCGATCAGCCCGTGCAGGACGGTCCAGGGCGACGGTCCGCGCAGGGTCGGGGCGTGGGGGTGTGCCGGGGGCTCGGCCCTCGATGCGAGCCAGGGCTGCTCCTCCACGGACGGCAGGTCCATCGTCGAACTCCTCTCGTTGCCGGGGGTCTCGTTGCCGGGGGTCTCGTTGCCGGCGGTCTCGTTGCTCATGGTCACTGTCCTTGGTCGATGTGGACGGAGCCGGCGCCGATGTGGACGTCGACGGTGACGTCGGCGGGGGCGCCGCTCGTCGCCCAGGTGTAGGGGTTGATGTCGTGCTGGCGTCCGGGCCGCTGCTGGTTGACGACGTCGCCGTTGACGCTGACGTCACCCGCTCCCATGTCGGTGACGACGGTGGCATCCATCCCCTTGGGGAGCCGGATGGTCAGGTCGCCGAGGCCGACCGAGACGTCGACGTGCGCAGGGGTGGTCGTCGTCGCGGGCAGGTTGCCCAGGTCGAGCGTTGCGCTGCCGAGACCCAGCGAGTAGGAGTCGTTGGTGTCGCTGACCGACGGCGTCCAGCTGCGGTCGCCGACGCCGCCGCGGACGGTGTGCGGCGAGATCGTGCTGAGCGCGGTGCCGATGGCGAGGATGGTGACGATGAAGCCGAGGAACCCGGCCCTCCTCCCGGCCA
>JBDTBX010000390.1:0-3862 GCA_039923915.1 Nostocoides sp.
GGCGGATCCGCCAGGCGAGGTCGAGCCACTCGGTCCCGCCGTGCCCGGGGTCGGTGGGCAGCGTGTCCACGACCACCGGCGCGAGACCGGCCGCGACGAGGCGGCCGACGACCTCGAACGAGGCGTCGCTGAGCAGCGGGCTCAGCAGCACGACGAGGGCACCATCGGGCAGCCGACGGGTGGCGGCTGCGGCGTCCACGCGCCGGGCGCTCGCCACCTCGATCGAGCCGAGGGCGACCAGGATGCTCCGCAGGTGGGCCGAGCCGGTCCGAGGCCGCAGCGCCGGGAAGCCGGTCGCCCCGAACGCCCGCACCGCGAACCGGTCTCCACGCGCGAGGTGGTGCTCGGCCAGGGCGGCCGCGGCGCGCACCGTGAGGTCCAGGCTCGTCGGGCGGCCGTCGATGCCTTCGCGCTCGCCGATGTCGTTGGTTGCGTCGACGATGACGACGACGTGGGACTCCTGGTCGGCGTAGGTCTGGGTCACGTTGAGCGACCCGGTCCGCAGTGAGGACGGCCAGTGGATCCGGCGCAACCGGTCGCCGCTCTGGAACGCCCGGATGCCCGCGAACTCGGTGCCGGCCCCCGACCGCCGTGACCGGTCCAGGCCGACCATCCCGCGCGGCGCGGGCATCGGTGCCCGCGCGTCGAACACGGCAGGCTGGGGCAGGGCGGCGATCGTCGCCGACGGACCCTCGACCGGCCCGGCGCGGTAGGCAGCCCAGGGCGACATGGCCCCGATCGAGCAGGGCCCGAGATGGCGGACCCCCCAGCGCGTCGTCCGCACCGCAAAGGTGATCCGCGCGACGGGGTCACCGGGGCCGTCGTCGGCGCCCTGATCCTGGGGGACCGAGCCGGCTGCCCGGCCAAGGGTGACGGTCCTCGCCGACGGATCCACCTCGACGAACGCTCCGGCCACGAGCCCGACCGTCAGCGCGTCGGCCCCACGGGGCAGGTTGGCACTGACCGAGAAGCGGTCGATGTCGCCCTCGTGAGCCTCACGATCCGGCAGGTCGACCTCGGCGACCAGGGGCCGGGTCGGGCGGAGCACCCGGCCCCAGGTCGCGACCACGACGAAGGGGGTGGCGACGACGAGCAGGTCGGGGCGATGCAACGCCACGGCCGCCAGCACACCGCACGCGCCGACGATGCCCGCGCGGAAGCCCGCCGCAGTGGCGTGCCAGGGGATGGGCGGCAGGCGCGACGGACGGCTCATCGCGCGCTCGGCGACGGCACGCTGGTCAGGACGGCCCGGACGACCGAACCGCCCGACGCCCCGCTCATCCACAGTTCCGGCTTCACCGTGACCCGGTGGGCCAAGGTGGCGACCGCGACGGCCTTGACGTCCTCGGGGGTCACGTAGTCGCGTCCGGAGAGCGCGGCATACGCCCGGGAGCAGAGCAACAGCGCCAGCGAGCCGCGGGGCGAGGCGCCCGCGAGCGCGTGCGGGTGCGCCCGGCTGGCCGTGGCGAGGGCCACGCAGTAGCGGCCGATGCTCTCCTCGACGGTCATCTGCTCCAGGGCTTCCTGCAGGGCGAGCAGGCCCGGCCCGTCGGTGACGGCGGGCAGCGCCGACTCCTCCTGCTGTCGAGCCATCCTCCGGGCGAGGATCTGCCACTCCTCCTCCTCGCTCGGGTAGCCGAACGAGACCCGCATGAGGAACCGGTCCAGCTGGGCCTCGGGCAGCGGGTAGGTGCCCTCGTACTCGATCGGGTTGGCCGTGGCGAGCACGTGGAACGGCCTGGGCAGGGCGAAGGTCTGCCCTTCGACGGTCACCTGTCGCTCCTGCATGGCCTCCAGGAGGGCGGACTGGGTCTTGGGCGGCGTGCGGTTGATCTCGTCGGCGAGGAGCAGACCGGCGAAGATGGGTCCCTTGCGGAAGACGAACTCACCCTCGCGCTGGTCGTAGATGAAGGAGCCGGTCAGGTCGCCCGGGAGCAGGTCCGGCGTGAACTGGGCCCGTCGGAAGTCCAGGCTGAGGGTCTGGGCGAAGCAGCGGGCGGCGAGGGTCTTGCCCAGGCCCGGGTAGTCCTCCAACAGGACGTGCCCGCCGGCGAGGATGCCGGCCAGCACCAGGGCGAGTGGCCGTTGCTTGCCGACGACGACAGTTCCGACCGTGTCGAGGATCTGCCGACCGGTGGTCTGGACGTCGCGCAGGGTCGCGCTCATAGGGCCTCGATCTGTTGGAGGAGCTCGGCGAGCAGGGCAGGGTCGGTCAGGGCTGCAGCGTTCGGTGGGTTGTCCCGGAACTGGAGGACGGCGGCCAGCGTCGCGACCGGGACAGGGTGCTCGTCGGCGGCTCGGGCGGCGAGACGCGCGTCGACGACGGCGGCCAGGCGGCGGTGGATCACCACGGCCGTCACGCCGGCACGGGCCGGGTCCTTGCGGGCCCGAACGAGGGACTCGGCCAGGGCCAGCGTGTCGAACTCGCGCCCGGCCCCGACCGGGGTGTGCCCGGGTCTGGGGTGTGGCCAGGGCTTGGTGTCCTCGGCGTCGCCGGGGACCCGCATCCACAGGTAGATGCTGCCCGCGGCGAGGATGCCGGCGGCCACGAGCAGGGCCACCCAGGCGCTCATCGGGCCGTCTCCCGTTCGGCGCGTCCGGGCGCGGCACGGAGGTCGTCCTCCAGCTGCTCGACGGCCCGGATGGCGCGCTCCCGACAGCGCTCGGGAAGGTCGTGCTCGGAGAACCGGGCCTCGGTGAACAGGGTCCGCAGCGTCTCCAGGGCCGCCGGGTCGACACCGGGGACGCCACGCAGGCGGGACACCAGCTCCCGACTCGTCTCGAAGTCGGCCCGTGGGTGGCCGACCTGGGCCGCGGCGTCCTCCAGGTCGGCCCAACAGGCCACGATCGCCCCCCGCACCGTCGTCCGCTCGAGGGCTCGCCGTCGGGCCCGTTGCCGGTCGGTCCGGGTCTGGTCTGGTTCCGGCCGATCGAGGTCCAGCCGGCCCGTCGTCTCGCGCAGGAGGTCGACGCGTCCCGCACCGATGGCCCCCAGCATCAGCCGGTAGGCGATGACGGCCAGGATCGCCACGAACGAGAGCGCGACCAGGCTGAGGGCGACGGCGAACAGCAGCACGAGGACCGTGAAGACCGTGTGGTCGTCGCTCCCGCTGACCACGTGGGTCGTTGTCGGGTGCGCGGTCGGCGTGGCCCCGAGGGTCGGAACCGGGTGGCCGACGGACTCGGGGCGACCGCTATCGGTCGAACTGCCCGATGACGTGCGGCTCGCGGTCGTCGCCAGCACGCCGAGGGCAAGGACAGCCGCGGTGAGCGCGATCGCGCCGGCCGCGGTCAGGCGCGCGGGCAAGGACCCCACGGCCCTGCGGATCTCTGCGCGCACGGCGACCAACTTATGTCGTGCCCTCCGGGGTGGGGGGAAATGCGCAAGGATGGCGGGCATGACAGCGCCGTTCCGACTGGTGGCCGGCGACTCCGGGCCCGTCCAGCAGTCGCCCGTGACGTGCGGCTCGGCCTGTCTCACGGTGGCCCGGATGCTCATCGATCCGCTCTTCGCCCAATGGGTCGACTCCGGCCAGCCGCAGTTGCCCGGGTCGCCGGCCGGCGACACGCGGGAGGCGCGGTTCGCGGCCTACGAACGGGTCGTCATGAGCCGCACCAACGCCGTCTCGCTGCACGGCCGCGTCCTCAACCTGCCCTGGCCGCACGCCCTCGGCACGCCGCCGTGGGGGGCCAAGCACGAACTCGAGTACGGCGCCGCCCGACGCGGCACGAGTTATGCCGTCGAGGTGCTGCGGGTCGATTCGCAGGAGTCCCTGACCGCGGCATACGACCGGCTCGTCCAGGTCGTGGCCGACGGGGAGCCGGGGCTGCTCTACGTCGGCGACGCTCGCCTGCCCCGGCA
>JBDTBX010000391.1:0-4222 GCA_039923915.1 Nostocoides sp.
GCATGGACCCCAACGAGTTCGCCACCACGATCGACCAGCAGGGCCAGATCCCCTCGATCGTCCAGGAGGTCGGCCGTCGCAAGGCGCTCGCCTCGGTCCTCGAGCAGGCGACCGTCACCGACACCGACGGCAACCCGGTCGACCTCAACCAGTCCGTCGCGGTCAGTGACCCCGAGGCCGACGAGGCGGCGGCCGACGAGGACGCCGCCGCCGACGCCGCCGTCGAGGAGAGCGCCTCCGTCCAGGCCTGATCCCGGAGCCGGATCGCATTCGGTCGGTATGCCGGGCCACGCCGCCTCGGTGGGCCGTGGGGTCCCTGATGTTGCCCCGTGCCTGGCACGAGTGGTGGATGGCAGCCTCTGGGTTGGAGACGCTCGGTGGCCCCCGGCATACCGCGACAAGGTCGGCGCGACTGGAGGCCTGCCGGCGCGTCAGAGAATGCTTTGTCTATAGGCTTGCGGGCCTTGGCGACCCGAGTCTTGTCGGTCGTGGCATCGTTGGAGAGAGGGGCGGAGATCATCGGCTGGCTGTCGAACGTCCAGACCGTTGGAGCACCGAGACCGAGCCTGCTCGACGGAGCGGTCGCCGACTGTGCAGCGCGGGTTGGAGGGTCGCGATCGGGATGAGGATCCTGCATGTGTCCGACTTCTACCTGCCCCGGCTCGGCGGGATCGAGTTGCACGTCTCCGACCTGTCCCGGCGCCAGCGGGTCGCCGGCCACGAGGTCAGCGTCCTGACCAGTTCTCCGGGGCCGGGCGAGGAGTGGGTGACCCGGCTGGGGGCGAGCGGTCGCTGGCAGCACGCACTGCACCCGACCTCGACCCGCAGGGGTCTGGCCGCCCTGGTGGCCGCCGACGTGGACGTCGTCCACGCGCACATCGGGGTGGCGTCGCCGTTGGGGTTCTTCCTGGCCCGCGCCGCGGCCCGCCGTGGCATACCGACGGTCGTCACCGTTCACTCGATGTGGGTGGGCGTCCGGCCGATCATGTCCGCGTTGGACGCCTGGGGGCGCTGGAGCCGGCTGCCGATCGTCTGGACGGCGGTCAGCGAGGCCGCGGCCCAGCGGGTCCGGCGCGTGCTCGGCCAAGGCTGTGAGGTCAGCGTCATCCCCAACGGCATCGACCAGGGCGACTGGCGAGAGTCGGGCCGGGCAGGCGCCCTGCGCCAGGAAGCCGGCCCGGTGGTGGTGGCGGCGGCCGTGATGCGGCTGAGCGGGCGAAAGAGGCCTTTCGCCCTGCTGCGTGCCGTCCGCCGTGCCCAGAAGCACGTGGGCAGCGACTCTCGGATCCACCTGCTCGTCGCCGGCGACGGCCCGATGCGGCGGCCACTCGAGGGCTACATCCGGGCCCATGGCATGTCTGCGGACGTGACCTTCCTGGGGCGGCTGGACCGGGCCGAGGTTCGCACCCTGTTGGACCGGGCCGACGTGTTCGTGGCGCCGGCCACCCGTGAGTCGTTCGGCATCGCCGCCCTGGAGGCGCGCTGCGCCGGCCTGCCCGTGCTCGCCATGTCCTCCGGCGGGGTCCGCGAGTTCGTGCGGCACGACGTCGAGGGCCTGCTCTGCGACGACGACGGCCAACTCGCCGGGGCGCTGGCCCGGATCGTCGACGACCAAGCGCTGCGGCACCGGATCCGGCAGCACAACCTCGCGGTCGACACTCCCGTCGCGTGGTCCGGCGTGCTGGCCCTGACCGAGGAGGCGTATGCCGCGGCAGGTGCGGTGCCGCACGGCTCGCCCCAACCGACCGAGGCCGCGTGAACTACCCGCTGGTGGTGGCCACCAGCCTCGCATCGACCAGCTTCTTCGCCGTTTCGACCGTCCTGAAACACCACAGCGCCACCACGCTGCCAGCAGGCCGCGGGACCGCCGTCGCGCGTGTCGCCCACTTCATCGCCGCGACGATCAGCCATCGGTGGTGGCTGGGCGGTCTGGTCGCCGATGCCGCCGGCCTCGGCTTCCAGGCCTACGCGCTACACATCGGAGCCGTCTCAGTCGTCCAACCCCTGCTGGTCACCGGACTGCTCACCTCCCTGGCCATCAACCACCTGACCAGAGGGACGCGGATCAGTCCTCGAGAGCTGGGGTGGGGTGCTGCCCTCGTCCTGGCGCTCGTCGGCTTCCTGGTTGTGTCCGGCGCGTCCTCCCCTCATCTGCACCAGGAGGTGGCGGATCGGGGAGTAGCGGTCATCGCGGCGGCTCTGGCAGTCGCCTTGGCCCTTACCTGCATCGCCCTGGCGCGCCGGGTTCCCGCCGGTCGCAGAGCGGCTCTGCTGGGGGTCGCGGTGGGCACCCTGTACGCCTTCACGGCGGTCCTCATCAAGGCGGCCACCACGGTGCTGGCCAACGCCGGGCTGTGGGCCATGCTGACCAGTTGGCAGCTACTGGTCCTCCTCGTGTGCGGCGCCGCCGGCCTGATGCTCAACCAGCTGGCGTTCCGCGCCGGACCACTCAACACCAGCCTGCCGGTCATCGCCACCGTCGACCCACTCCTTAGTGTTGCCCTGGGCGTGAGCATCTACGACGAACAGCTACGGGCTGGGCCGGTCGAGCTCGCTGCGGAGGCTGTGCTCCTGCTCGGCCTGGCCGTCGCGGCCATAGCGTTGAGCCGTCTGAACGCCGACAGCGACCAGCCGACAACGAGCCATCCCCCGTCCTGAGCCGCCACGATGCGGCCGGATGAGGTGCGCATGCGGACTCCCTCGCGCCAGACCAGCACGTGTGGAAAGAGGTCGATAATCGATGTCGAAGACTGTGGCAGCCGTTCGACGTATGTGCACCAAGCAACTGCCCGTCAACCCGTAGGAGTGATCGAGATGCCGCGTTTCATGGGATTCGTGAGGATGGAAGAAGGCGTGGGCACGCCGCCACAGGCGCTGTTCGACGCGATGGATGCCTACATCGGCGAACGGGCAGCCAACGGTGTGTTCATCGACGGAGGCGGTCTGTACGGAACAGAGGACGCCGTGAACTTCGTGGTCCGTCAGGGCAAGGTCAGTCGGGTCGACGGACCGTACGCCGAGGCCAAGGAGGTCGTCGGCGGCTGGTCCCTCCTGCAGTACGACAGCCTCGAGGAGGCCGTGGTCGACCAACGGGCGTTCGCCGAGCTCCACGCGTCGTACTGGCCCGAGGTCACGGTGGTCTCGACCCTTCGCCAGGTCTCCGCCGGCCCGGAGGCACCCGGGGACTGACCAGGACTCACTACGCTGGGAGCGTGTCGGCGCCCCGTACGGAGGACCCGGCCGACGCGATCGTCGCGGCGTGGCGGGCCGAATCGGCCCGCCTCGTCGGCGCGCTCACCCGGATGACCCGTGACCTGGAGCTCGCTGAGGACCTGGCGCAGGACGCACTCGTGGCCGCGCTGGAGCAGTGGCCGACGACCGGGGTCCCGCAGAACCCGATCGGGTGGCTGATGACCATCGCGAAGCGGCGCGGGATCGACCACTTCCGGCGGGCCGAAAACCTGCGGCGCAAGACCGCGGAGCTCGAACACGCCCGCCATGGAGAGGAGGTGGCGATGCCCGACCTCGACGGCCAGGTCGACGACATCGAGGACGACGTCCTGCGACTCATCTTCTTGTCCTGCCACCCGGCCCTGACGGCCGACTCCCGTGCGGCGCTGACGCTGCGTCTGGTCGGCGGACTGACCACCGCCGAGATTGCCCGCGGTTTCCTGACCACCGAATCCGCCATGGGTCAGCGCATCTCCCGCGCCAAGAAGACCCTGTCCGCGGCTCACGCCGAGTTCGAGCTGCCCGCCGGGCCGGAGCGAACCGAGCGAATCGAGGACGTGATGGCCGTGCTCTACCTGATCTTCAACGAGGGCTACGCCGCCACGGCCGGCGAGCACTGGATGCGCCCCGACCTGGCGAACGAGGCGATGAGGCTCGCCCGAATGCTGGTCGCGCTGGTTCCCGACGAGCCCGAGGCGCTCGGACTTCAGGCGCTGCTGGAGATCCAGGGCTCACGGATGGCCGCCCGGCTCGACGAGCGGGGCGAGCCCGTCCTGCTGGAGGTGCAGGACCGGAGCAGATGGGACAAGATGCTGATCCGCCGCGGACTGGCCGCCTTGCGGCAGGCCGAGCTGCTTGCCGCGGGCGGCACGCCGGTCGGGACGTACTTCCTGCAGGCCTCGATCGCCGCCGAGCACGCCCGCACTCGGCGTGCCGAGGACACGAACTGGCGCCGGATCGCGACTCTGTACGACGCCTTGGCCAAAGCCGC
>JBDTBX010000392.1:0-3806 GCA_039923915.1 Nostocoides sp.
TTTCGCCGGCCACCCGGTCACCGAACGGGCCCGGGCGGCCGCCGACGGGATCGGGATCATCGCACAGGACAATGCCCTCGCCACCCCCATGACCGGTCTGGAGAACCTCGTCGTCCCCCTGTTGGCACACGGCATACGGCCGGCCGAGGCGCGGGCCCGGGCCGAGGCAGCGCTGGCGCAGGTCGGTCTCGCCGACTCGACCAACCATCTGGTCGAGGAGTTCTCCGGTGGCCAGCAGCAGCGCGTGGCGATTGCGCGGGCGCTCGCCCTCCGCCCCAAGGTGCTGCTCGCCGACGAGCCGACGAGCGACCTTGACGCGGGCACGCGCGAGACGATCGTCGCGCTCCTGGCCGCGGAGGCGGACGCCGGTGCGATCGTCCTGATGGCCACGCACGACCAGTGGTGCGCCGACCAGGCCGACGCCGAGTGGCACCTCGACGAAGGACACCTGAGCCGGGCCCGGTGAGCCCGCCATCCACTCGACGGGACTGAGGTCAGGGGCAGCATGAACGCGGCAGCGCGGTACCGGCGCACGGAGGCGATCGTCATCGCCGGGCTCACCGCCCTCGTCTGCGCGTGCGCGATCCTCGGGCCGGTCCTCCAGCGGGCCATCGAGCAGTCCGTCCTCAACACGGTGCTGACCACCGAACACCCACCCCAGACCGGGCTCGTCGTGACCGAGTCCTCGGCCACCCCGCTCGACGTGCCACCGCCCGACCCGGCCACGATCGACGCCCTCCTGCCGGCGTCGGTCCGGAGCCTGCTCACCCGGCCGGTGGAGCAGGTGGGGGTCTCGGTGTCACTGCTCACCAAGCAGCGGCCGACGCCGGCCGGGCGGCTGATCTATCGCGCCGGGATGTGCCAGCACGTCCGGATCGTCAGCGGCCGGTGCCCGACGGCCGCCCGCGAGGTGCTCGTCTCGGCCGCGGACGCCACGGCCCACGGGTGGACACCCGGTGCCTCGTTCGCGGTCGCCGACCACGGCAGCGGCCTGTCCCTCACCGTGTCCGTCGTCGGCAGCTATGTGCAGGAGCCCGATCCGTACTGGGCCGGCACCGTGCTCTCGCTGAGCGGCGCGACGTCGACCGATCCGGTCATCGATGCCCTCCTCACGCCGCGCCAGACCATCGTCGAGGGCGCGCTGACCTCGTCGAGGGCCAGGGGCTACCTCCAGAGCGACACCGCCCTCACGTATGCCGTCCGGCCCGGTGAGGTCCGGGTCGACGACTTCCTCGCGGCAACGGCCGAGCTGTCCGCGTTCCTCACCAACCCCCGGGGCTCCTCCCAACCCGACCCCTCGGACCCGGTCGCCAGGGTCACGGTCATCGCCGCGTACTCGGGGTTGACCGACATCGCCGGCGACCTGAGGATCGAGCGGCACCAGTCGCGGACCACTGTCGCGGTGATCGTCGGCCAGGTCGTCTTCCTGCTCCTCTGCGTCCTGTGGCTCGTGCTCGTCGCGCTGACCGAGCAACGCCGCCCCGAGATCGCCGTCGCGCGCCTGCGTGGCCGCAGCCCCGCGCTCACCCGGACCCTGCTCCTCGCCGAGACGGTGCCCATCGTGGTGGCTGGCGCTCTGGCGGGTGTCCTCCTTGCCCTCGTCGGGTCGTATGCCGCGCGCCGCCTCTGGCTGGGCGGCTCACCGGGGTTCTCGGTGGGGTCGGCCGACGGCTGGGCGCTGGCCGGCGCGCTCGTCGTGGTCCTCGTGCTGACCTCGCTGTCCGTGCTCCGGCCCTCGCGCCAGCCGGTCGCCAGCCTGCTGCGGTCCGTGCCGCCTCGCGTGCACGGCGCGGCCGTCGGAACGGTGGAGGCCGTCGTCGTCGCTGTCGGGGCCACGGCATACGTCGCCGTCCTCACCGGTCAGGTCAGCGGCCCGGTCGCCCTCGCGGTCCCCGCGCTGCTCGCTGCCTCGCTGGGCATCGTCGCGGCCAAGGTCGTGGCGCCCATCCTCGCCCTCCTCGGCCGCCGGGCGCTGCGTCGCGGTCGGCCGGTCGCCGCCGTCGGGCACCTCGAGGCGTCGCGCCGGCCGACGGCCCGCTGGCTGCTGCCGATCACCTCGCTGGCGACGGCGTCGCTCGTCTTCGGCGTCAACGCCGCGGCCGTGGGGGAGCGCAACCAGAACCTCGCCGGGCGGTTCGACACCGGCGCCGCGGTCGTCGCGCAGGTGGGCGCCACCGACGCGCGAGCCCTCGTCGCGGCGCTGCGCGTCGCCGACCCGAGCGGTCTCGCGGCGACCCCGGTGGTCAGCGTGGCACCGCAGCTGGCGGGGTCCCCGACCACGGTGGCCGTGCTGCCCGCCTCCTTCCGGCAGGTCGCGAGCGTTGCCGACCGTGACCGCGGCCTGGCCGGGTGGGCTGCGCTGGCGACAGCGGTGCCCCCGACCGCCCAGCTCTCCGGGCGCACCTTCACCGGGACGGTGACCACGCGGGACGTCCACGGACCCGCCGGCACGACATACGACCTGGGGCTCGAACTGCTGGCCGGCGACGGGACCCAGGTCCGCGTCACCCTCGGCGACTTCCCCCTGGACCACGCGACGACGACAAAGCTGTCCCTCTACGTCCCGTGCGACGGGGGCTGCCAGCTCCAGGCCGTCGACGTCCTGACCCCGTCGACCGCGCCGGACCTGCGGGCCGTCGTCGCCCTGTCCGACCTCGCGGTCGACGGTCGGCCGGCGGACCTCGGGACGGCCGCGACCTGGGCCCCGATCGACCTGGCGCCCGCGACGTTCGGTGTCACGATGGCCGACCCGCACGACCTGGTGCTGACGATCGCCAACGCCGGTGCCAGCCCGTTCGGGCTGCGTGCCGCCGCGCTCGGCGGAGCGACGGTCGCCCTCGCGACCCCGGCCGCGCTGTCGACGCAGAACCAGGGCAAGGTGCTGGCGACCGACACCGGCGACCACAACCTCTTGGTGACCCCGGTCGGCACGATCTCGGTCGTGCCCGGAGCCCCGCTGTCGGCCGTCCTCGTCGACCTGTCGCGGCAGCTCAACGCGCTGACCCGGCTCTCGGCCAACACCACGGCCTACGTCTACTTCGCACGCGACGATCCCGCACTCATCAATCGGACCGCAGCGGTTCTCACGGGCCGAGGGATCCCGGTCATCTCGACGACGACCGCCGCCAGCCGGACGGCGGTCTATCGGTCGAGTGCGGCGGCGCTGTCGCTGTCGCTCGCCATCGCCACGGCACTCCTCGCGTTGCTCGTCGCCGTGCTGGGTTTGGTTGTCCTCGTTGCCAATTCGCGTCGCGGGCGCACGTGGGACCTGGCGTCACTGCGGCTCGCTGGGGTGCGCCCGGCTTCGGTTCGGGCGATGGCGATCCGTGAGATCGTGCCGTTGACCGCGCTCGGCGTGCTCGTCGGGCTCGGCGCCGGACTCGTCGGCAGCGTGACGACGCTGCGGCTCGTCCCGCTCTTCACCCGGCCCCCCACGACGATGCAGGTCGACCTCGGCCTGGCCCTGCCGCCCCTGGTCGTCGCCGTCGTGATCGCCCTGCTCGCCCTGGTCGGGGCGGCGACGGCGATGGCGATGTGGACGGTCCGCAGGACCAGCCTCGAGCGGCTGCGCGAACCGTCCTGAGGGCCAGTCGCGGATACCGCTTCGGTTGCCGGCGCTGCGGGCCGTAAGGGGTGCCAGAAACGCAAGCACACCTCCGCCTGGGACGAAGGTGTGAACGAGAGACGTTGTGGTGCCCCCGGTAGGATTCGAACCTACGCCCCCGCCTCCGGAGGGCGGTGCTCTATCCCCTGAGCTACGGGGGCGGATGACGGATCAACCGCGCCCGCAGAGGTTAGCAGAGCAG
>JBDTBX010000393.1:0-2892 GCA_039923915.1 Nostocoides sp.
GGGGTGTTGCAGCTGACCCTGCCTGCACACCGTCGCCGCCTCCCCGCCCACGCCGGCTGACCCGCTTTGCCCAGAGCCTGCCTCGGCAGATACCCTGACGGGCGCACGAGGAGGCGTCGCCTAGTCCGGTCTATGGCGCCGCACTGCTAATGCGGTTTGGGTTTATCGCCCATCGAGGGTTCAAATCCCTCCGCCTCCGCTCGAGCTGACCGATGGGGCCTGACCGAACGTTTCGCGTTCGGTCAGGCCCCATCGGCATCAGCGAGGGCTGTCGGGTCCACTTCTGCGCCCCGGGTCACGGTGAGCGCCGTGGCGCTGCGTCGTGGCCGGGGCCCAGCGCACCCGGCCGGCCTGAGACCGGTCACTGGCAGATGTTCGTGCTCGCGGCGCGGCCGGTCAGAGATGGCGAGCGGGGGTCGGTCGGCGTGACCGACGGCTTGGGGAGCGGCTCGGTCCCCAAGCGGTTCGGAACAGCCACGGCATACGGTGAATTGCGCCCCAGGTGGACGACGACGGTCGAGCCGGCGCTCGGGTCGGCGACCAGGGTGGCGCCCGGGAAGGCCGCCGCGACAGTCCGGGCCGCCTCCTCCTGGCCAGGTCCGTAGGCGACTTTCGCCCCCGTGGTCACGCTCGTGCCGTTGGCCGTGGTCAGGCCGGCGAAGCCCTGAACCCGCAACGCCGCCGCCGCCTGGATCGCGACGCCCAGGACGCCGGAGTCGTTGACGACCGTCACCGTGATGTCCGTGGGCGAGACGGTGAGAGGGAGCGATATGGACGGCGCCGGCGTGGGCGTCCCGGCGTTGGAGCCACCGATCCGGGTGTCCGACGTCATCGCCGTCCACAGCTGGGCCGCCTCGGCCGTCCACTGGACGCGGTTGTGGTCCAGCGGGTACTCCTCGGTCGGCACGGTGTAGAAGGTGATCTTGTCCAGGCCGATCCCCGCAACCGACCCGGCGATGTCCTTCATCGTGCCGATGCTCATGTCCTTGTCGGTGGTGATCGACTTCGTGGCGGCGTCCAGGAAGGCGTACAGCCTGTCCGGCCGCAGCAGCATCGAGGTCTGGGTGACCTGTTGGATGACCGAGGACAGGAAGGCCTGCTGACGCTTGATCCGGCCGAGGTCGGAGCCGTCCCCGAGCGACTTGCGGACGCGGACGTAGCCCAGTGCCGTCGTGCCGTTGACCAGGTGCCGACCGGCCGAGAGCCGGAACTGGCTGTCGGTGTCGACGACGTCCTTGGTGAGGCAGACCTGGACTCCCCCGAGCGCGTCGACCATGTTCTTGAATCCGTCGAAGTTGACGACGACGAAGTGGTCGACGAACACCCCGGTGTTGTACTCCAGGGTCCGGATCACGCAGGCCGCGCCGCCGTCGGTGTAGTTGTGGTTCCACTGGCGGACCACGCCGTCGGCAACCGGCGTCACCGTGTCCTTGCAGTCCTTGGGCGAGCGGACCATGGAGTCGCGGGGGATGGACACGACCATCGCCCACGTACGGTCGGCCGACAGGTGGACGAGCAGGTTGGTATCGCTGTGGGCGCCACCCTCGATGGTGTCCGTACCGTAGGTCCGCTCGGCCAGGCCCTTGCGATCGTCCGAGCCCATGACGAGGACGTTCATCGGCCGGTGCTTGCCGGTCGTGCCCACGGTCGGGGTCGGCCGGTTCCTACCGAGGGCGCCGGTCAGATCGACCCGATGGATGTTGGCGTTGAGGCGGGCCGACCCGGCGACGGTCACCCCGAGGAGGACAGCGAGCACAGCGGCCGAACCCCAGATCAGGCGCAGCCGCCAGGCTCCGCGTCGGGTGCAGCGTCTGGTCCGCACCATGGCCCCGCGCGTCTCCGGGCCTTCACGCCCGGCGATCGGTGTCGAGTCCTCGGCCCCTTGGGGCACGACATCTCGATCGGCATTCTGGCGCACGGGGTCCTGATTCTGACGATGAGAGACCCGCTGGGACGCGGGTTCGCGCCGACGGATCCACGCCCGTGAGCACACGAACTGCCGATTCTACCGTTCCCACACGACCTGACCCACGTCGCGAGCTCCAAGGGTGACCCCGCAGGATGGACCCATGAGATTTCGGGGACCAGCCATTGTGCTGACGCTCGTCCTGGTCGTGGGGGCCGTTGGTGGCGGCTGGTGGTGGAAGCACACGGCGGCCGAGCGGGCCCAGGACAAGGCCGCGCGCACTCTCGTGGACGCGCTGGCGGCCGGCTGGAGCAAGCGGAACCTCACCACCCCGGCCGTCGCCTTCGTCGATCCCTTGGTGCGTGACACGTTCACGACGGCCTTCGCCGGGCTCGGGTCGGCAGCCAAGGCAACGGTGACGGTCGGCGCGTGGAGTCGCACCAAGGACGCCGCGACCGGCAACCTCGACGTGTCCTGGCAGCTCACTCCGACACAGAAGTGGGAATACACGGTCCCGGTCAGCGCGGCATACACCGGCTCGACGTGGGCGGTCACGAGCCGAGGCGACGCATCGCCCTGGGTCCCGGGCATCAAGGCGACCGACACGGTGAGCCTCAAGCGGGTCTGGGGCACGCGCGGGGACCTGCTCGACGACGCCGGAAAGCCGCTGATGCCGATCGGCGACGTCTATCCCGTAGCGCTCGACCCGACCCGCGCAACCCCGGCCGCTGCCTCCGCGCTCGAGACCCTCACCGACCAGCCGAAGGGGTCGCTCGTCGCCCGGCTCGCGGCCGCCGTGAAGGCGGGGAGCAAGGGTCCGATCCCGGTCATCACCTACCGGCAGAGCGACTTCGACGCCCGTCGTGCCCAGCTCGACGCGCTCAAGGGGGTGCTCTACCCGCGCACCCAGCAGCCCCTCGCGATCACTCGCACCTTCGGCCAGCCCGTGCTCGGTTCGTTCGGCGACGTGACGGCGGAGATGGTCA
>JBDTBX010000394.1:0-4243 GCA_039923915.1 Nostocoides sp.
CGACCCTGCGACGAGGTCGTCGATGTCCGCCGCGCCGTAGCCCACGGCCGCCAGCCCGTCCGGCATACCGACGTCCCGCATCAAGGACGTGAGCACGCGGGGGAGTGCGTCGATGTCGTCGACCGAGTCGTCGAGGCTGCCGTCGAGCAGTTGCGCCGCCCGGATGTGGCGGGCCGGAGCGGCGTCGTAGGTGAACCGGAAGGCAGCGGGAGCGGTCAGTACCACGGCCATCCCGTGCGGGACGATCGGCTCGTCCTGTGGGTAGCCGGCGGGGCGGAAGTCCTTGACCCGCCCGGCGATCGGGTAGGCATTCGCGTGCGGGACGTGGACGCCTGCATTGCCGAACCCCATCCCGGCGAAGGTCGCAGCGAGGGCCATCTGTTCACGTGCCGCCTCGTCCGAGCCGTCGAGGAATGCCCTCCGGAACGCCCCGGCGAGCAGCGTCATTGCCTTCTCGGACCACATGTCGGCGATGGGATTGGCGCCGCAGTACGGCACCCGCTGGGCTGCCGTCTTGTGGTCGTATGCCGTGTAGGGCCGAGCCGTCCAGCTCTCGAGGGCATGGCAGAGGATGTCCAGGCCGGCAGCCGCAGTGACCCCGGCCGGCTGGCTGAGGGTGAGGAGCGGGTCCACGACGGCCAACGTCGGCCGGAGGCGCAGATGACTGATCCCGGTCTTCACCTTGAGCGACAGGACGTCCAGGACGCAGATCGTCGTGCTCTCGGATCCGGTGCCGGTCGTCGTGGGGACGGCGACGAACGGCTTCAGCGGCACGGTCGGGGCCCGGCCACCTCCGACCGGCGCGTTGACGTAGTCCATCAGGTCGCCTGGGTTCGTCGACATGAGGTTGACGGCCTTGGCCGTGTCGATGCTCGAGCCGCCGCCGACGGCGACGAACGCGTCCCACGGCCCGGTCGCCGCGGCATACGCGATCGCCGCCCGGATGCTGTCGTCGGTCGGTTCGACGTGGACGCCGTCAAAGACGAAAGCCTCGATCCTTTGCGCCACAAGGGAATCCGCGACTCGAGCTGCAGCTCCGGTGGCCGCGACGCCGGGGTCTGTGATCACGAGGACCCGCTTGGCGCCGAGCGCCGCCACGTCGTGACCGACCTCGTCCGCGGCACCACGACCGAACTTGAGGGCGGGTGCTCCATAGGTGAAGACCGACTCGGGGTTCGCGGGCGCGGCGTGATGCGGCATACGGTCCATCCTGTCCCAGACGGGCGTGGCCAAGACTCAGGAGGGTGGAACCTCGGCCACGGCCAGGAGCACCTGGCGGAAGGTCGCATAGTTGCCGACACCGACGCGCTCGGCCCAGGACGACTCGAGATCGGCGATGCGCGACCGGACCCGGCGGATGAGTCGGGTTCCCTTGGCTGTGCGGCGCACGATCCGCGCGCGGCCGTCCAGCGGGTCGGGGAGGGTGCGGAGGTGCCCGCTCCCGCAGAGCTGGGCGACGAACTGACCGCATCCCTGCTTGGTCATCCGCACGCGAACGCCCAACTCGGTGATCGAGATGCCGCCGTCGGGCACGGCATCGATGACCCGGAAATGCGACTGTCGCAGGCCGTTCCAGTCGTCCGCGGCGAAGGCTTGCCGGATCTGCTCGAAGGCCGAGCCCATCAGGCGGGCGATGTGAGGCGGATCCGTCTGGGAAACCTGGTTGACCAAAGTCATAAATTAACTTTACCATCGGGCCTTACCGGAATCGCCCCGGGGCTACCCGCCTGGAGGTCCACATGTCAGATCGCTCGCTGCTCGGGTCGGCCGACGTCACCGACGAGGAGCTGACGCTGTATGCCGCGCGGCAGCTCGGGCTGGACCCGGACACCTGCACGCTGGAAGGGGCCTTGGTCGAGGACGTCGACTACGAGCTGGAGGCGATCACGACGGGCGGGCGCTGGTGGGTCACGGTGGATCTCGGGACGCCGACAGGGGGGCACCGGGTCCGGTTCTTCGTCAAGCTCGTCCACTCGTGGAGTCGGTCGCCGCTGTTCGCGCAGGTCCCGCCAGAGCACCGGGAGGTTGCCGAGCGCCTCGTGCCCTGGCGCACCGAGCCGCTCATCTATCGTTCGGACCTGTCCGACCGGCTCCCGCCCGGGCTGACCATGGCTCGGGCCGTCGACGTCCGGTTCCTGGACGAGGCCTCGGCCGTCGTCTGGCTGCCCGAGGTCGACGTGGTCCCGTGGTCGTGGCCTGCCGCCCGGCTCGCTCATGCCGCGGGCCTGCTCGGCCGCCTCGCGGCCAGCCAGCGGGTCCGCGGCCTGTCGGGGATCGAGGAGTCGGACCTGCAGCACGGAGTTCGCCGGTATGCCGAGGGGCGGCTGGGCGTCCAGATCGGGCCGATGCTGCACGACCACGACCTGTGGCGCCATCCAGTGCTCAAGGAGTGCTTCGGTGAGGACCTGCGAGCTCGACTGAGTGGCCACTTCGACCGACTGCCGGAGTACGTGGACTGGCTCGAGGCAGCGCCGCAGGGTATGTCGCACGGAGACGCTTGCTCCAACAACCTTCTTGTACAACCAGATTCGACCGATCTCGTCCTCATCGACTACGGCTTCTGGGGCACGCAGGCGCTCGGGTTCGACCTCAGCCAACTCCTGGTCGGCGACGTCCAGATCGGTCGGCGACCGGCAGCGGAGCTGGCCGGGATGGAGGCGCTGTGCACCCCGGCATACGTCGAAGGCCTGCGTGCCGAAGGATGCGACGTCCCGATCGAGGTCGTGCGGCGGGCCCATGCGCTGCAACTGCTCATGTTCAGCGGGTTCTCGTCGTTCTTCTTCCCCGAGCTGCAGGTTCCACCCTCGCCCGAGGTGTGCGCGATGGCCGCCGAACGGGCCGCCATCGCTCGCTTCGCCGTTGACTTCGTCGACGCCACCGCGTGAGGCCCTGACTCGCTGTCGCAGCAACAGACGTGGTCGGGCCGTCAGGGGACGAGTGCCCCGACGACCTCGCGGAAGACCTCGGTGTGCCGGTCGACGTCGGCTTCGGTCGTCGTCGGGCACATGAGCGCCATGTTGTGGAACGGCGTCATCAGGATGCCCCGGTTGCACATGGCCAGGTGCAGGTACGCGTCCAGCACCTCGTCGGCAGCAGCGGCGGACTGCTCGCCGGTGTGCGGGGCGGGGCGGGTGAACCGATACTCGGCCCGGGCACCGAGCTGGCTGATCGACCACGGCAGGTCGAGGTCGTCCAGGGTTGCGGTCACCCCTGCCGTGAAGCGCGTCCCCAGCGCGATCATCCGGCCGAATGCCTCCTCGGTCAACACCGACGACAGCGTGGCCCGCATCGCGGCGGTCGACAGCGCGTTCCCGGCCAACGTGCCACCCACGCCTCCGACGTCGACGATGTCGGCGTCTCCGGCTCGCGTATGCCGGGTGACCAGCTCGGCGACCTTGGCCGACAGGCCGTAGGCGCCACACGGGATCCCGCCGCCGATCGACTTGCCGATGACCAAGATGTCGGGTGACAGGCCCCATTCGCGTGTCGCGCCACCCCACCCGGCCGAGAACGTGTGCGTCTCGTCGATCATCAGCAGTGCACCGTATGTCGTTGCCAGCGCGCGCAGTCCGTCCAGGAAGCCCGGGTCGGGCAGGACGATGCCGATGTTGGTGAGGGCCGGCTCGGTGAGGATGGCGGCGACGTCGCCGTGGGCGAGCTGGGCCTCCACGGATGCCAGGTCGTTCCACGTGGCCGCGCGGGTGGTCTGGTCGAGCGGCACCGGGGGAGCGACGTTGCCGGGGCGCGACACGGTCGTCCCGTCCGGCCCGGGGAGGGCGAAGGCCTCGTCGACCGAGCCGTGGTAGCAGTATGCGAAGACGAGGATCTTGGACCGTCCCGTTGCCAGGCGGGCCAACCGAATCGCCCACCGGTTGGCGTCGGTGGCCGAGAGCGCGAACGACCAGAGCGGCATACCGAACCGTCGGGTGAGCTCAGCAGCGACCCACTGCGCGTCCTCGGTGGGGAGCATCGTCGTGATCCCCCCGAGGTCGCCCATCCGTTGTTGCACGGCCGCGACGGTGGCTGCTGGCGAGTGCCCGGCCATCGCCCCCGTGTCGCCGAGGGCGAAGTCGATGTAGGCATGCCCGTCGACGTCGTGGATCCGGTTGCCGGCGGCGAGCTCGAGGTGGAGCGGAAAGCCGCCGCTCCACATGTTCATCCAGGTCATCGGCACCTGCCCGAACAGGTTGGTCGCCGCGGCGTACGCGGCCCGGCTGCGGGGGTGGGCGCTCTCGTAGGCCGT
>JBDTBX010000395.1:0-3864 GCA_039923915.1 Nostocoides sp.
CCCGGACTGACCCCTTTCTTCAATGATTTTCTTCACGCCAGTTTCCTCTCAATCTCCACGTCCAAAACCGCGCGGCCGGCGACGGGTTGCCGAATCCGTATGGCGAGTAAAATTGCCGGTCTTTGAAATTCTCGACACCGACTGAACAAATCACACCGCAACCAACTCACGGGCGTGAGGAATGTCGTTCGATTGTAACGGACGCACTTGATTGCGCTCCAACGTCAGCAAGCCAACGGTGTGGCCGTCGTAGCCGACAAATTCCACTTCAAACGCCGTCCCGTTGCCATGCACCAGAACAGCAGTGCCCGGCCCAGTGTCGTGGAGGACACGATCGTCGACGTCGTCGATGAACTGCTCGGTTCTGTGGACGGGCACCGGGTGATCGCCGTCGGCATCGGGGCGGCCGGCTTCGTCGCGACCGATCGCGCGACCGTCGTGTTCGCCCCGCACCTGGCTTGGCGCGGTGAGCCCTTGCGTGACCGGCTCGCCGAACGCATCGACTCCCCGCTCTTCGTGGACAACGACGCCAACGCCGCAGCCCACGCGGAGTGGCGGTTCGGCGCCGCGGCCGAGGAGTCGCACCTCGTCATGATCACCCTCGGCACCGGCATCGGCGGCGCCATCCTCATCGACGGTGAGGTGGTCCGCGGGCGGTTCGGGATCGCGGGGGAGTTCGGCCACATGCAGGTCGTGCCGGCGGGACACCGCTGCGAGTGCGGCAACCGCGGGTGCTGGGAGCAGTACGCCTCAGGCAACGCGCTCGTCCGCGAAGCTCGCTCGCTCCTGCACGCCGCCAGCCCGATGGCCAACGACCTGTCGGCACGGGTCGGCGGCGACCCGTCGCTGCTCACCGGCCCGCTCATCACCGAGGCCGCCAAGGAGGGCGACCAGACGGCGGTCGAGCTGCTCACCGAGATCGGCACCTGGCTGGGGATCGGGATCGCGAACCTTGCCGCAGCCCTCGACCCGGGCGTCTTCGTCGTCGGGGGTGGCGTGAGTGCCGCCGGTGAGTTGCTCCTCGGGCCCGCCCGCGACACCTACCGCCGCCAGCTGACCGGTCGCGGCTACCGCCCCGAGGCCCGGATCGCCGCCGCCCAGCTGGGCAACGAGGCGGGGCTGATCGGTGCCGCCGACCTGGCCCGTCGGGGCGCCACCGCCCCGTGACCCTGGTCCGGGTCGCGACGTACAACACGCGCGACCTCCTGGACGACCGGGCCGCAGCCGCCCGCGTCATCCGGGCGATCGACCCCGATGTGCTCTGCCTTCAGGAGGTACCACGACGGCTCTTCGCGACCACCCGGGTCGCCGCGTTCGCTCGCCTGGCGGGGATGCTGTGGGTGGGCCGGCACCGGGGGAGCGGTGGCACGACGATCTTCACCTCCTCGCGGGTGCGGGTGACGTCGGCGCACCACGCCCGGTTGGCCGTTCGGTGGCCGGACCGGACGAGGGGGTATGCCGTGGCGTCGGTACGGGCTGGTGACTGCGCGCCGGTGAGGGTCGTGTCGGTCCACCTCAGCCTGGGCGCGGACGAGCGCGAACGGCATACGGCCAGCATCCTGGCCTCGCTCGGCTCCGGGACCCGGACGGTGATCTGCGGCGACCTCAACGAGGACGAGACCGGTCACGCGTGGCAGCTGATCGGGGGAGGGCTGCGGCTCGTCTCGCCGCCGGACCCCACCTATCCGTCGTTCGCTCCCAAACGCCGCCTCGACGTCGTCTTTGCGACTCCGGACCTGACGGTGCTGCCGCGCACGCCGGTCGTGTTCGACCGTGACGAACTGGCTCGGGCGAGCGATCACCGACCGACGTGGGTCGACCTCGACCTCTGACCCACGGGAACGCACCACCCTGCCCGCACCCACCCAGTCTGCACCGGCGGCCCACATTGCCGGGTTCGGTGACGACCTATGGAGCTGGGCTACTGGGACCCCGACGCCTTCCACCGCGCCGGCGCGGCCTGCACCCCGAGCAGCACAGCGGACTCGAACAAGCCCTGATCGACCAGATCATCGACCAACTCGGCCACCCCATGAGCCGCGACCGCCCGCCCAAACCCCCACCCGCAGACCTCTGCTGGCTCGCGTCCTGACGGCGTAGGTCAGTCAGAGGCGAGCGCCGCTGTCATGGTCGTCGTCATGGTCCTTGGGCAGCCGCAGGACGAGCAGGGCGAACCCGCCCACGGTCATCGCGACACCGGCATACGTCCACCAGACGCTGTGCCCGGACCCGAGGAAGATCATCCACAACAGCACGATCGGGCCCAGGGTGAGCCCACCGACGATGCCCCAGAAGTGCAGGTCCTCCTGACCGGGCAGCTGAACCGGCGGCGGCTCGAAGTGGCCCTCCTCCAGGGCGGCCTCGACCATCCCGGGCGGGGGCGCGACGGGGGCGGCCGGTGCGGCGTCGGGGTCCGGCGCGATCTCCCGTTCGACCTGCGGGGCACCGGCGGCATCCAGAGCACGGTCGAGATCGGCGTCGGTGAGCGCGTCCGGCAGGTCGGGGACGTCGTCCCACCCCGCAACGATCGCTGCAAACTCGGCATCGACGTCGCGGCCGTCCAAGTGGTCGTCGGCTGGCATCTCAGGACGATCCTCGCACGCAGGACCGCCCTTGCACAGTGCCGTAGAGTTCCAGCGTCGAGATCAACGAGGAGTTGGCGCGTGCTCTATTGGTTCCTCAAGACGGTCGTCCTTGGGCCCGTCCTGAAGTTGTTGTTCCGCCCACAGGTCGAGGGTGAGGAGAACATCCCCGAGACCGGGCCGGCCATCTTCGCGAGCAACCACCTGTCGTTCTCCGACTCGATCTTCCTGCCGCTCGTCCTGCCGCGGAAGATGACCTTCCTCGCCAAGGCCGACTACTTCAACAGCCCAGGTGTGAAGGGGAAGTTGACCGCAGCGTTCTTCAGGGGCGTCGGTCAGTTGCCGGTCGACCGCAGCGGCGGACGCGCGAGCGAAGCCGCACTCAGGCAGGGCCTCGCCGTCCTGGGTGAGGGCGACCTGCTCGGCATCTACCCCGAGGGCACCCGGAGCCCCGACGGTCGCCTCTACCGCGGCCGCACCGGTGTCGCCCGGATGGCCCTGGAGGGCAAGGTCAAGGTCGTCCCCGTCGCCATGATCGGCACCGACGAGGCGCAGCCGACCGGTCAAATACTGCCCAAGATCATGCGGATCGGCATCCGGATCGGTGAGCCGCTCGACTTCTCCCGCTATGAGGGAATGGAGGACGACCGGTTCGTCCTGCGTTCGATCACCGACGAGATCATGTACGCACTCATGGAGCTGTCCGGTCAGGAGTACGTCGACATGTACGCCACCTCGATGAAGGACCGGATCATCCGGTCCGCCCGCAACAAGGCTCGCGACGTGCAGGAGGCGGCCAAGCCCGGGTCGGCCCATCCCGACCTCGAGTCGGCAATGGACGCCTCGGACGAGTCAACGGACGGCGAGACCGAGCGCCGCGCCTCCTGAAGCTCGTTTCCCGTATGCGGCCCGCCCGCTGGACGACGTTCTTCTCGACGTCGGGGCTCCCCGCCTGAGCGCGTACGCGACCGGCCACAGGTCACCATACGATCCTGGCTGACCGGCATACGGGCTCGCTGCTGGGCACCGGGCCCCCGCGCCTATCCTTGTGCGGTGAGCGCGACCGAAGTGGATTCCCTCGCCGGACTGCGCGCCGGCACCGACCTCGTGGCCGGGCAACAGCCCACCTGGCCCGACGAGGCCGCCCTCGCCGACGCCGTGGCGACGCTGGAGTCCTTCCCGCCGCTCGTCTTCGCCGGAGAGTGTGACGTGCTGCGGGACCGGGTGGCCGCCGCGTCGACCGGTGACGCCTTCATGCTCATGGGCGGCGACTGCGCCGAGA
>JBDTBX010000396.1:0-4453 GCA_039923915.1 Nostocoides sp.
TCGTGTCGCCGATGCCCTGGGAGAGCAGGGCCCCGAAGGCGGTGGCCGACTTGATCGTGCCCTGGAAGGCCGGGCCGGCCTCGGTCACCCCGAGGTGCAGCGGCCAGTCGCCCCGTTGGGAGAGCAGCTCGTAGGCCTTGACCATGACGACCGGGTCGTTGTGCTTGACCGAGATCTTGAAGTCGTGGAAGTCGTGCTCCTCGAAGAGGCCGGCCTCCCACACGGCCGACTCGACGAGCGCTTCGGCCGTCGCCTTGCCGTACTTCTCCATGATCCGCCTGTCGAGGGAGCCGGCGTTGACGCCGATCCGGATCGAGATGCCGGCGTCCTTGGCCCGCTTGGCGATCTCGCCGACCTGGTCGTCGAACTGCCGAATGTTGCCGGGGTTGACGCGCACGGCCGCGCAGCCCGCGTCGATCGCGGCAAACACGTACTTCGGTTGGAAGTGGATGTCGGCGATGACCGGGATCTGGCTCTTCCGGGCGATCGCGGGCAGGGCGTCGGCGTCGTCCTGGGTGGGGCAGGCCACCCGGACGATGTCGCAGCCGGCGGCGGTGAGCTCGGCGATCTGCTGGAGGGTGGCGTTGATGTCTGTCGTCGGTGTGGTGCACATCGACTGGACGGAGATGGGGGCGTCACCGCCGACGTCGACCTTGCCGACGTGGATCTTGCGGGTCGGGCGACGGGGGGCCAGCACGGGCGCAGGAGCGGACGGCATACCGAGAGAGACCGACATGGCTCCAGTATCTCCCATCCTCGAGGCAGGTTCGTCAGCCGCCGAGCTTGATCGGGTTGACGATGTCGGCATAGACGAGGAGCGCCGTCATCGTGATCAACACCATGCTCACCGCGTAGGTGAGCGGCATGGCTCGCGCGACATCGACGTACCCGGGGTCCGGGAGGTGCCGCAGCCGCGCCACCCGCCGCTTAACCCACTCCCAGAGCGCGCCCGCCGCGTGACCTCCGTCGAACGGGAGAAGGGGCAGGACGTTGAAGGCGAACAGCGCCAGGTTGAGGGACGCGATGATGTTGACGAGCAGCGCGACCCGCGCCCCCGGGTCGTCGGGCAGCCCCGGCACCTGGCCGGCGCTCACCTCGCCCGCGATCCGGCCGACGCCGACCACGGAGATCGGACCGTTGGGGTCTCGCGCGCCACCGCCGAACGCCGCCTTGACGACGCCGACCATCTTCGCGGGGATGTGAGCGACCAGGGTGGCAGTCGAGCCCAGGGCACTGCCGATATAGCCGGGCACCGCGGTGAGGGGCTGTCGCTCGATGACCTCGACGGGGGCCGACGAGATCCCCATGAAGCCGGTGAGGTGGGTCTTCTGCTTGCCGCTCGCATCGAGCACGGGTTTGCCGAAGCGGTCGAAGACCGGCAGCGTGTTCTCGACGGGTGTCAGGGCCAGCTCGATCGGGTGACCGTCGCGGACCACGCTCAGGGTGGTCGGCTGACCGACCCGGGGACCGATGAGGTCGCCGATCGAGGAGTTGTCGAGGACGGTCTCACCGTCGACCGCGACGATCTTGTCGCCGGGCCGCAGGCCGGCCGCATAGGCCGGAGTTGGTTTGGCTCCGGCCGGACAGGTCGGGGTCGCGGCGGCCTCGACGGCAGGTACGACGCACCTGAACACTGCGGCCACCTGGGCGCCCTTGCCGACCACGCCGGCCCCGTAGACCGTGAGCACTCCCGTCATCAGGACCACGGCCACGAGGAGGTTCATCAGGATGCCGCCCAGCATGATGAGGAACTTCTTGTGGGTCGGCAGAACGTAGAAGACCCTGTCCTCGTCGCCGGGGCTGATCTCCTGGAGCGAGGACTTGCGCGCCTCGTCGGCGAGTTGGGAGAAGCGGCCGGTGCTGGTGGCGCGGACCGTGCCCGGCGCATCGCCGGCTCGGGGCGGGAACATCCCGATCATCCGGCAGTAACCGCCCAGCGGCACGAGCTTGAGGCCGTACTCGGTCTCGCCGAACTGTCGGGACCAGATGGTCGGACCGAAGCCGATCATGTACTGGGTCACCTTGACCCCGAAGTACTTGGCCGGCACGAGGTGCCCCATCTCGTGCAGCGCGATGGACGCCCCGACGCCGAGGGCCATGGCCAGCACGCCGACGGCGTACAACAACACGGTCACTGCAACAACTTCCGTTCGTCGAGGCCGAGGACCTGCCGAGCCCGGTTACGGGCCCACGCGTCGGCACCGAGCACTTCCTCAACGCCCAGGGGTCCCCGATCGCTCCCAGTATCCCCCGGCCCGCGGTCGGCGTGGTCGGCGACGACCCGCGCGACGGTGTCGACGATGTCCAGGAAGCCGATCCGACCGTCGTGGAACGCGTCGACACAGACCTCGTTGGCCGCGTTGTAGACCGCTGGGAAGGTGCCGCCCGCCTCCCCCACCTGCCGGGCCAGTCGGACCGCAGGGAACGCCTCGTCGTCGAGCGGGGCGAACTCCCAGGACTGCGCCTGGCTCCAGTCGCACGGCACGTCGACGTCGGCCAGCCGGTCCGGCCAGGAAAGCCCGAGGGCGATCGGGACGAGCATCCGCGGCGGCCCGGCCTGGGCGATCGTCGAGCCGTCGACGAACTCGACCATCGAGTGGATCATCTGTTGCGGGTGGACGACGACGTCGATGGCGGCATACGGGATGTCGAAGAGCAGGTGCGCCTCGATCACCTCCAGGCCCTTGTTGACGAGGGTGGCCGAGTTGGTCGTGATGACCCGACCCATCGCGAAGTTGGGGTGCGCGAGCGCCTGCGCCGGCGTGACGTCGCGCAGCTGCTCGCGAGTCATCCCGCGGAACGGGCCCCCGCTCGCAGTGACGACGAGGCGCCGGACCTCCGAGGCGCGACCGCCACGCAGGGACTGGGCGATGGCCGAGTGCTCGGAGTCGACCGGCACGATCTGGCCGGGAGCCGCAGCCGCCTTGACGATGGGCCCACCGATGATGAGCGACTCCTTGTTGGCGAGCGCGAGCCGGCTCCCCGCGGCCAGTGCAGCGAGCGTCGGACGCAGCCCGATCGAGCCGGTGATCCCGTTGAGGACGACATCGGCCCCGCACCCCGCCGCGGTGGTGCTCGCCCCTGCCCCGACGACGACGTCCGGGTCGTATGCCACGAGCCCGGCCTCCGCCGCATACGACCCGATCGCGCTGCGCAGCTGCTCGACCGTCCCGCTCGCGGCGGCCACGAGGGGCGCCCGGGTGGCGACGGCCTGGTGGGCCAGCAGGCCGACGTTGCCGCCCGCCGACAAGGCGGCCACGGCGAACCGGCCCTGGTTGCGCGCGATGACGTCCAGGGCCTGGGTGCCGATCGAGCCGGTCGAGCCGAGGATGGCGACGGTCTGGGGAGAGGTCACCGGGACATTGTCGCTGCCTGCACCCGCGGCCCGCACGGACGGCCCGCACCGCGGCCTGCACGGACGGCGGCCGGTGCTCCGGCGGTCAGAGCCGGTGGACCGCCGTCACGTGCAGTCCGTCCTCGGCGTCGTTGACGTCCGCGAGGACCGCCCGGATGGCGACGTACGCGTCGTGGTCCTCGTTCTCCAGGGTCCGCACGCCGTCCCAGATCACCTCGACCGGGCGCGCCGACTCGCGGACCATCGTCGTGAGGGAGTCGGCGAGGGCGTCCAGGTTGCCCCCGAACCAGTGCGGGAAGGCGAGCGAGGCGGCGAAGTGCGCCAGCGACTCGGCCTTGGTGGCACCGGCTGGCACGAGGCGCACGTCCCGGTCCTTGTCCCGCGCGGACCGGATGAGCGCGACGATGTCCACAGCGCCAGTGACGTCGCTGATCATGGGTTCCCATCCTTGATCTGCTGGAAGTGAGCGTAATGGTCACCCGTCCAGTACAGGTCACCCGCACGGCCCCCGATGATCCGCAGCGGTCCGCGGTCGCCGGCCGAGCCGGCGACCTTGACGGTGTACTCCTTGTAGTAGCCGCCTGCCTTCCTGGGCAGGATGCCTTCCCGGTTGTCGAACGTCTGGCCGTCCTCGCGGTACCGGAACGGCCCACCAGCGTGGATCGTCACGAGCATGGCCCGCGCCACCTTGGGCAGGTCCTCGGCGGCGATCGTCGGCAATCCCGAGTTGGGTGTGGCGGTGGCCGAACTGCCGCCCGCGGTCTGCGACGTCGAGGTGCCGACCGCTCCCGATGACGGGTCTGCGCCACCGCGCTGACCGGCATACCAGAAGAGAGACACGAGGACGGCGGCGACCACGAGCAGCCACCAGAGGGCACGCTTGGATGAGGACCGGGCAGGGTTCAGGGTGGACATGGTGTCGGTTCGGCGTCGCTGCAGGTCACGTGAGGATCACCCGTTCGTCGATGAGACGTTCGGTGACCCGGCTGCCCTCGGTGTGGAAGCGGCCGTGCTCGAAGTCCTTGAGGAACTCCAGGGCGACGTTGGCGTGCCCGTGCCGGTTCTTCTCGACCGAGACGATCGCCAGCCGGTTGAACC
>JBDTBX010000397.1:0-3524 GCA_039923915.1 Nostocoides sp.
CGGGCCAGCGGTGTTCGACGTCGAGACGACGTTCAGGGAGCGGTGGGAGGACAGCGCGCCGCTCACGGCCAATCCGGGCCGCCGCCTGTCCAGCCTGCTCCAGCGTGAGGACCAGACGCCGAACCCGCTCCGCGACCAGGCGCCGCCGCCCGCGCTGCAGCCCGAGGGCGGCGCGTCCTCGGCAGTCCAGGTGCTGCGGACCTATCCCCGCATCCGGCCGGTCGGGTTCGACTTCGCGGTCGAGGGCGAACGGAGCATCGCCCTCGCGAACGTCAAAGCCTTGGCCAGGGCCGAACGCCTCGTCTACGTGGAGGACCAGTACCTGTGGTCGGAGGAGGTGGGCCGGCACTTTGCCGGTGCGTTGAGCGCCAACCGCACGCTCCGGCTGGCGATCGTCCTCCCGCTGGTGCCCGACGAGGAGGGGGTGAGCCAGATCGTCCAGCTGTACGGTCGTTCACTTGCCCTTGACCTCATCCTGGAGGCAGGCGGTGACCGGGTGGCGGTGTTCGGCCTCGTGAACCGCGCGGGCCGCCCGATCTACGTCCACTCCAAGGTGTGTGTCATCGACGAGCGGTGGGCGTCGGTGGGGTCGGACAACCTCAACCGGCGGTCCTGGTCGAGTGACTCGGAGATCTCCTGCGCGGTCGTCGACGAGCGATCGGTCGATGGTGCGCCGGCTCCGGACGACGGGTTCCCGGCGACCTTGCGGCGCGAGCTGGTAGCCGAACACCTCGGCGTGCAGCCGTCGGAGGTGCCCTCCGACGGGCTGGCCCTCTTCGACGCCTTGGTCGCTGCCGCGGCTGCCCTGGACGCCTGGTTCGAGGGCAACGGTCGCGGTGAGCGGCCCGCCGGCCAGTTGCGCCGGTTGGGCCGCCCTGCCCTCACGCCGACGCAACGCCGGTGGGCGGCCGCCCTCTACAACACCGTCTTCGACCCCGACGGGACCATCGGCCGCGACGAGTCGCTCTGAGGCTGCCGTCTAGTCTGGGTGAGGTGACGAGCGGACCGGTGGCGCAAGGCTCCCCCGCTCGCGAGAGATACCCCCAATGGGGGGAGTGGACCGCTGCCTCGCTGCTCGCCGTGAAGGGGGATCAACGGATCTCGGTCGTCATCCCGGCCCGGGACGAGCAGGCCACCGTCGGCGGCATCGTCGCCGCCGTCCGCCGTGACCTGGTCGAGGCGGTCCCGCTCGTCGACGAGCTCGTCGTCATCGACTCCGACTCCGTCGACGACACCTATGCCGTGTCCCTGGCCGCGGGAGCGGTGGTCCATCGTGCAGGGGAGATCCGTCCGGAGCTGGGGACCCGGCAGGGCAAGGGCGAGGCGTTGTGGAAGGCGCAGTTCGTCACGACCGGAGGCATCGTCGTGCACCTCGACTCCGACCTCGTCGACTGGGGGACGCACTTCGTCACCGGCCTGCTCGGGCCGCTGCTGACCGACCCCGCGGTGTCGCTCGTCAAGGCGATCTATGACCGGCCGCTCCTCGACGCGACCGGGCACGAGGTCGAGACCGGCGGCCGGGTGACCGAGCTCGTCGCCCGCCCGCTGCTCGCCCTGCACTGGCCCGCGCTGGCCGGTGTCGTCCAGCCGTTGTCGGGGGAGTGGGCGATCCGGCGCCCCCTGCTCGAGCAGCTGTCGATGCCGGTCGGCTACGGGGTGGAGATCGCCGCCCTCGTGGACGCCGCCCGGCTCGGTGGACCGGACGCTGTCGCCCAGGTCGACCTCGGCCGGCGCACCCACCGTCACCACCGCCACGACACCCTCGGGCCGATGGCCGTCCAGGTGCTGGCAGCGTGCGAGGCACGGCTGTCGGACCGCGCCGGGAGCGCTGCTGTTCACACGGTGACCTTGCGCCAGTTCGACCGGCTCGCAACGGGTTTCACGCCCCGCGAGACGGCGGTCGACGTCAGGGAGCGGCCACCGGCGATCAATGTCCAGGGGTATGCCGCCTTCGGGGTGCCGTCATGAGGTTCCGGCTCCGCGACCGGGTCTACGACGAGCACGCCCGGCTCGTCATGGCGATCATCAACCGGACCCCGGACTCGTTCTACGACAAGGGCCTGACCTGGGAGACCGACGCGGCGCACCTGCGGGTCCGTGAGGTCGTGGGGCTCGGTGCCGACCTGATCGACATCGGCGGGATCAAGGCCGCGCCGGGCGTCGAGATCGGGGTAGCGGAGGAGAAGTCGCGGGTCGTCGACTTCGTCGCTGCCGTGCGGGCCGAGTTCCCCGACCTGGTGATCAGCGTCGACACCTGGCGGGCCGAGGTCGGAGCGGCAGTTTGCGAGGCCGGGGCCGACGTCCTCAACGACGCCTGGGGTGGGGACGATCCCGAACTCGTCGACGTGGCAGCCCAATTCGGCGCCGCGATCATCTGCACGCACACCGGCGGGGTGACGCCGCGGACCCGGCCGTTCCGGATCGAGTACGACGACGTCGTCGCCAGCGTCCTGCACGACACGCTCGCGTATGCCGAGCGGGCCGTGGCCGCCGGCGTGGCGCCGGAAAGGGTGGTCATCGACCCGGCCCACGACTTCGGCAAGAACACCTGGCACTCGCTGGAGGTGACCCGCCGGCTCGGTGAGTTGACGGCGACGCCGTGGCCCGTGCTCGTCTCCCTGTCCAACAAGGACTTCGTCGGCGAGACGCTGGACCGCCCGGTCGGTGAGCGCCTCACCGGAACCCTTGCCACGACAGCGATTTCGGCCTGGCTGGGCGCGCACATCTATCGCGTCCACGAGGTGCGCGAGACCCGCGAGGTCCTCGACATGGTGTCCACGATCGCCGGTCAGAGGCTGCCCGCCGTCACGGTGCGAGGCCTGCAGTGACGGATTCGTCGCCGTCGGACGGGCGCGCGGCTGCGGTCTTCGTGCCGTCCTCGCCGATGCTGCTCCCCGAGTACGTCGGGCTGGATGATCCCATCGCTGACATCCGCCGCGACGTCGTCCGAGCCATCGCCGACTCGTTGGCCGGCGTCGACTCCGTCGTCATCCTTGCCGACCACCGTGCGCCAGCTGTGGGCGGCTGGACCGGGGAGCCGCTCGGGGTTCGGGTCGGTCGACACCTGCTCGACCTCGCCGGCTGGGAGGGTCCGGTCCATGCGGACACGAGCCACTATTGGACGGCGGGAACGCTGTACGTCGTCGTCGGTGACGGGTCGGCCCGCCGCTCGGAGAAGGCCCCCGGGCACCTCGACGAGCGTTCGTTGGCTCTGGACGCGATCATCGTGGCGGCCCTCGAATCCGCAGATACCGCAACGCTGCTCGGGCTTGACCCGAGTCTCTGTGACGAGCTGATGGTGGCTGGTGCGCCCGCTCTGAGGCAGGCGGCACACGGACTCTGCGACCGGCCTGACCTCACGGGTGAGCTGCTCTGGGAAGGCGACCCCTGGGGGGTCCAGTACTGGATCGCCCGCTGGACCACACCGTGCCCCGCCGCTGGCTGAACTGAGCACGTAGCGTGGGGGCCATGGGTCTGCGCATCGGATACAAGGCATCGGCGGAGCAGTTCGCCCCCACTGAGCT
>JBDTBX010000398.1:0-3165 GCA_039923915.1 Nostocoides sp.
ATCTCGGGCAGCCGCTCGGTCACCTCATCGAGGGTGCGGGTGAACAGGCGCACCGTGACGACCCAGCCGTCGTCCTCGACCTCCAACTCGCGGAACCGTTTGGTCTGCCAAGCGAGCATCTCGTCGGTCATCCCCTTGAACGTCTTTCCCAGCATGACGAAGCCGCCGGACTCCGGGTCGCGCGCCCCAAGGTGGATGTTGGACAGGGTGCCGCGGCGGCGGCCGCTGCCGTGCTCGATGGCGAGGACGACGAGGTCGACGGTGTGCACCGGCTTGACCTTGACCCACTGGCTCCCGCGACGGCCCGCGGCATACGGGCCGTCGAGCGCCTTGACGACGACACCCTCGTGGCCGGCCGCCACCAGGTCGTCGAAGAACCGTTGCGCTGCAACGGGATCGGGCGCGATGGAGCGGGGAACGAGCAGGTGCGGGGCGAGGTCGAGCAGCTCGGTATGCCGGTCGATGGCGGGGGAGTCGAGCAGCGTCCGGCCGTCGCGGTGGAGGACGTCGAAGAGGAACGTCGTGACCGGGGCGGTGCCACGCAGGGCCTCCGGGTCAGCGGAGCTCGCCGTCCGGGCACCGGTCACCTGGAACGGCTCCGGGCGACCGTCCGGGCGCATGACGATCGCCTCTCCGTCCAGGACGAGGTCGCCCCCGGGTAGCGCGGCGATCTCCTCGACGACCTCAGGCAACCGGCTCGTGATGTCTTCGAGGCTGCGGGTGAAGAGGGTGACCGATCCGGCGCGGCGGTGGGCCTGGATCCGGATCCCGTCCAGCTTGCCGTCGACGAGCACCGCATCCGCGTCGCCCATCGCCGCGGCCACCGTCGTGGCCGAGGAAGCCAGCATCGGTCGCACCGGCCGGCCGACCTCGAGGTCGATCGCCTCCAACGCCGACACGTCCCCGGACCGAGCAGCCTCGGCGACCGGGGCGGCATACCCGCTCAGCATGATCGCCCGGCGCACCGCGGACTCGGGCACCGCGAAGGCCTGGGCGATGGCCGACTGCATGACGCCGTCGAGGGCACCCTGTCGCAGGTTGCCGACGACCAGGTCGCGTAGGAAGCCCTGCTCGGTCTCGGTCGCGCGGGAGAGCAGGCCTTCCAGCAGGCCACGCCGCGCAGCCACCGATCCCGCCCCACCCGCCGACGCGATGGCCGTGAACGCCTGATCGACCGCGGTCACGGTCAGCGTGGACGCCGCTGCCGGCTCCGGCATCCGGGACAGGGAACGCCAGCCCACGCCGAGCCGACGCTGGGGGAGCACCCCACTGAGGTGAGTGACGACGACAGCCGTGTCACCTGCCTCGGCTGCGGCAATGACTCGCGCCAGGACGGCGACCTTGGCCGTCCGCGAGCGGGTCGCAGCCACCTCTGCGGAAGCGGCGACGACGTCGGCAAGGAGCATGTCGGACATTGTTGCCGACCATCTAGAGTCGGTGCAGCCACCGAGACCTCAGGACGTGCCGTGACCGATCGCGTTGTCGCCGGACGCTACCGGCTGACCAGCCCGCTCGGCCGCGGTGGGATGTCAGTCGTCTGGCGTGCCAAGGACGTGCTGCTCGGGCGAGAGGTCGCCGTCAAGACCCTCGACCTGACCGGACCGGACAGCGACTCCTGGGCGGAGCGGTTCCGCCGGGAGGCGCTGGCGACCGCAGGGCTCAACCACCCCAACATCGTCACGGTCTACGACACCGGGGTCGAGCACCACACGGCCTACCTCGTCATGGAGCTGCTCCCCGGGCCGACCCTGGCCGAGGAGGTGCGCGACCGCGGGGTCCTGCCCATTGCTTCGGTCCGCAGCATCGGCCTGCAGATCTGCTCGGCCCTCGCAGCCGCGCACGCAGCCGGAATCGTCCACCGCGACATCAAGCCCGCCAACGTCGCGTATGCCGCGGACGGCCGGATCCGGGTCCTCGACTTCGGGATCAACCAGCTCATGAACGACCCCGGCCAGGCGCTGACCCGGACCAACACGGTGCTCGGCACGGCCGACTACCTCGCGCCCGAGCAGGCCGCCGGTGGGCGGGTCGACGCGCGCGCCGACCTCTACGCGTTCGCCTGCGTCCTCACGACCCTGCTGACCGGCGGGCCGCCGTTCCACGGTGAGACGCCGGTCGCGACGATGCTCCAGCACGCCCGGGCAGCGATCCCTGACGTTCGCGCCCTCCGGCCGGACACCCCGCCCGATCTGGCTGACCTGATCCGCCAACTGCTCGCCAAGGAGCCGGCCGATCGGCCGCAGAGCGCCGACGTCGTGACGGCGATGCTCCGCGGCGAGCTGCAGGCTGCTGCGCCGGTGACGACGGTGCTGCCCGTGACCACCGCAGTCCTGTCACCCACCCTCACCCCGTCGGCGGCGGACCTGCCGTTACCGGTGGTCAGCCGGGCCACCAGGCCGATATCGCCGTCGCGCGGACGCGGCTGGGTGCCGTGGTTGATCCTGGCTCTCCTCCTGGTGGCCGTTGCTGCCTACGCCCTGACCCACCGGGGCGCCATCACGACCCAGACCCCGCCGAGCACTCCCAGCGTGTCCTCGATGCTGCCCAGCACGACCACGTCGACGACGAGGACGACGTCCACCACGTCATCGTCGACGACGACCACGTCGACCACGACCTCGAGTCCGCCCGCGACGAGCGAGACGGCCACCAACACCGCAGACCCGGCAGCAGCCCTGGAAGACCTGCGCTACGCGGTCGCCATGGAGACCGACGCGGGCGGCGTCGACGCCCAGGCAGCGCCCCAACTCACTAGCCAACTGGACGCAATCGGCACGGCACTGACCGGCAACGGCGGCAAGGCGGTCAAGGCGGTCAAGGCGGTCAACGACTTCGGCGACCTGGTCCAGTCCCTCGTCCAGGAGCAGCACATCACCGCCGATGGCGCCGCAGCCCTCGCCGACCCCTACAACGCCCTCAAGACCGCTGTCGGGTCCTGAGCAAACGGGGGTCTGTTTGTCGGTGTCGCAAACAGGCAGATTTGGACAACAGCAGGCATCGCAGCCAAGGGCGAGGACTCATGACCAAGATCGGCCCAACACCGATGAACCCCGAGTACGTCGCCGCTCGGAGAGTGCTCCTCAACGCTCTGGTTGCCCTCGCGCCGCACCGCGACGCCTTTGTCGTGGCGGGGGCACAAGCGATCTGTCTGCACACCGGATCGAT
>JBDTBX010000399.1:0-7461 GCA_039923915.1 Nostocoides sp.
AGGGTGTTCTCCATGTTGCCGTCCGACGCACCGGCCTTCGTGAGGTTGGTGACGGCTGCCTTGACCATGATCGTCAGCTGTTGGACGGCCGTGGCGTGCTCCGGGAACTGGTAGGTGTCGGGGAACAGGTAGCCCTCGATGTTGCCCTTGGCCGAGGCCGGCAGCCCGATCGCCGGGTTCTTGGCGGCCGCGACGTAGTCGGCGACGGGGACACCCGTGGACTTGGACAGGATCGGATAGATCTCGATGGCCCACAGGCCCTCCCGGACGGTCACGCCGGAGACGGCCCGGTTCTTGGGGTCGGTGAGGGCATGGAGCGCATCACTGGCCTTCATCTGCTGCTTGAGCGTGTAGACGCCGGGCTGGATCGACTGCGCCGCCTTCGGGTCGACGCTCTCCGCCGACGTGAACGCCCCGGTCGTCTTGACGACGCCGGCCTTGAGCAGCGTCTCGGCGATGGCGACACCGGCGTCGCCCTGGTGCACGGTCACCTTGACCGAGCCGGTGCCGGGGCCCGGGTAGTCCTTGGCGGCGGTGAGCCTGTCGTAGAGCGGTCGGATGAACTGCACGGACCCGTATGCGGCTCCTCCGACGACGACGATGGCGAGCAGGATCGCTAACAGGCCCCGCCAGCGCGGACGCCGGCGCTGACGGCGACGGCGCTGGAACCGGCCGCCGGAGTCCAGATGTTCGGCGTCGCCGAAGATCGACTGCTCCAGATGGCTGCTCACCGTCGTCCGTCCTTCATCCGCGCCTTGGGGCGTCCCGGTCTGACCGGCGTTCCGGGCGGTCGGCCCGTCGCGCGTTCCGCATCGAGGGCGTTCTGGAGGATCAGCACCGCTGCCGCCTGGTCGACGACCGATCGCTGCCGACGCCCCGGGACGCCACTGTCACGCAGGAAGCGGTGGGCGTCGACCGTGGTCAGTCGCTCGTCGAGGAGCCGGACCGGCACGGGGGCGATGCGCGCCGCAACCCGGGCAGCATACCTGCGGACCGCGGCAGCGGCGGGACCTTCGGTGCCGTCAAGTGAGCGCGGAAGGCCCACGACGACCTCGACGGCCGCCGCCTCGGCGACGATCAGGGCGAGCCGGTCGAGGTCGGCTTCGTCGGACTCGTCGCGGTCGAGCGTCGTCAGAGGGGTGGCCAGCAGTCCGCCGGGGTCGCAGGTTGCGACGCCGACCCGCACCGAGCCGACATCGACGCCGATCCGCCGGCCGTCACGCACGGGCAACCCTCAGGCGTCGCTGCACCCTGCTCAGCCGGTCAGCTCGCCGACGCGCCAGCGGACGAGGGACAGCGCATCGCCGACCTTGGACGGGTCGGTGCCACCACCTTGTGCCAGGTCGTCCTTGCCCCCTCCCCCGCCGCCGAGCACCTGGGCCGCGGCCTTGACCAAGTCGCCCGCCTTGACGCCGCGGTCGCGCGCGCCCTGGTTGGTGGCGATCACGACGACGGGGCGGTTGCCCGCCACCGCGGTCGCCGCGACAACCGCTGGCGCGCTGTCGCCGAGCCGCTTGCGGACGTCCAGGACCATGAGGCGCAGGTCGTCCGCCGTGACGCCCTCACCCGCCGGGTGCCCGACGAAGCGGACGCCGTTGACGTCGACGGCGTCCTCGGCCAGGCCGCCGGCTGCGGCGAGCGCCTGCTGCTGTCGCAACTGGGCGATCTCCCGCTCGGCCTCCTTGAGCCGGGCGACCATGGCACCGATCCGGCCGGTGAGGTCGGCCGGTTGGGCTCTGACCAGGTCGGCGAGCTGGTGGACGATCGCGCGCTCGGTAGCGAGGTGGCGCAGGGCGTCCATGCCGACGTAGGCCTCGAGGCGGCGCACCCCGGAGCCGATGCTCGACTCGCCCGTGAGCGTGATCGCGCCGACTTGGCTGGAGTGCTGGACGTGGGTGCCACCGCACAGCTCGCGCGACCAGGGACCGCCGATCTCGATGACCCGCACCTCCTCGCCATAGGTCTCGCCGAACAGGGCGATGGCCCCGAACTCGCGCGCCTCGGGCAGCGTCATGAGCTGGGCGCGGACGGGCAGGTCGTCGCGCACCGCAAGGTTGGCGACCTCTTCGATCTCACTGCGGGCAGCCGCCGACAGGGCGGAGTTCCACGCGAAGTCAAGACGGAGGTAGCCGGGCTTGTTGTAGGAGCCGGACTGCAGCGCAGACGGGCCGAGCACCTGACGCAGCGCCGCGTGGACGACGTGGGTGCCGGAGTGCGCCTGGCAGGCAGCCAGGCGCCACAGCGGGTCGACCTCGGCGCTGACCGCGGCACCCAGCCGGACCGGGCCGGTGATCACCTCGACGGTGTGCGCGACCAGACCCTTGACCGGACGCTGGACGTCGACGACCGTCAGGTGCGCGCCGTCGCTCGTGATGACGCCCTCGTCGGCGATCTGACCGCCGGACTCGGCATAGAAGGGGGTCCGATCCAAGATGACCTGCCCGCGCTGGCCGGGCTCGATCTCCTGGACACTCTCGCCGTCCACGACGAGACCGACGACGGTCGCCTCCGTCGTCAGCTCGGTGTAGGCCCGGAAGTCGGTTGCGCCGACAGCGCGCAGGTCGCGCCAGACCTCGGTGTTGGCGTGCCCGGACTTCTTGGATCTGGCGTCGGCCTTGGCCCGTCGCCGCTGCTCGGTCATCAACCGGGTGAAGCCCTCGCGGTCGACCAAGAGGCCGTGTTCGGCAGCCATCTCCAAGGTGAGGTCGATCGGGAAGCCGTAGGTGTCATGCAGTGCGAAGGCCTGGTCACCGGCGAGGGTCGTGCCGCCGGCCGCCTTGGTCGTCGAGACCGCAGTGTCAAGGATGTTGGTCCCTGCGGCGAGGGTGCGACGGAAGGCCTCCTCCTCGGCATACGCGATCTGGGAGATCCTGGCAAAGCCGGCCTCGAGCTCAGGATAGGACTGCTTCATCCGCTCCAGCGACACGGGCAGGAGGTGCGGCAGGCAGGGCTCGTCGTAGCCGAGCAGCCGCATCGCGCGCACGGACCGGCGGAGCAGCCGGCGCAGGACGTAGCCGCGGCCCTCGTTGCCCGGGGTCACGCCGTCCCCGATGAGCATGAGCGAGGTGCGGACGTGGTCGGCGACGACCCGGAGCCGCACGTCGTCGGGCGCGCTGTGTGCGGCATCGTGCCCCGGCGTCGTGCCGTAGACCTTGCCGGTCATCTCGGCCGCCTTGGCCAGCACCGGATAGACCTCTTCGATCTCGTACAGGTTGTCGACCCCCTGCAGGATCGAGGCGATCCGCTCCAGTCCCATGCCGGTGTCGATGTTCTTCTCGGGCAACGGGCCGGAGATGTCGAAGTCCTCCTTGGTCCGGAAGTCCGACAGCACCTCCTGCATGAAGACGAGGTTCCAGATCTCCATGAATCGGTCCTCGTCGACCGCAGGACCCCCGTCGGGGCCGTAGTCGGGGCCGCGGTCGTAGTAGATCTCGCTGCACGGGCCGGCCGGACCGGGGACGCCCATGCTCCAGTAGTTGTCGGCCTTTCCGCGCCGCACGATCCGCTCGATCGGGATCGCGGTGTTGGCCAACCAGAGGCCGATCGCCTCGTCGTCATCGGTGTAGACGGTGGCCCAGAGCTTATCCGGATCCATCCCGTAGCCGCCGTCGGCCAACGACCCGGTGAGCAGCTCCCAGGCAAACTGGATGGCGCCGGCCTTGAAGTAGTCGCCGAAGGAGAAGTTGCCGTTCATCTGGAAGAAGGTGCCGTGCCGGCTCGTCTTGCCGACCTCCTCGATGTCCTGGGTCCGGACGCACTTCTGCACGCTGGTGGCCCGGTCCCAGGGCGGCGTCTCCTGACCGAGGAAGTACGGCTTGAACGGCACCATGCCGGCGTTGACGAACAACAGGTTGGGGTCGTCGTAGAGCAGCGGGGCGCTGGGGACGACGGTGTGCCCCTTGCTCTCGAAGAAGCGCAGCCAGCGTCGCCTGATCTCGGCGGTTTCCATGCGTTCTCAGTCCTTGCGGTTCGGTCCGTATGCCGGGTGCTCACCTCGCGTGGGCGGGCTCCCGCGGCTTCGGACAAGGTTATCGGGGCGCCGGCCCGGTCGGATCGTCGATAACCGCGCGGGCGGCCGACGGGGTCATCGGCTCGGCTCCGGGGTGGTCCAGCCCGAGCGCCTCGCGCAGCTGTCCGTCCCGTTCGGCCATGCCTGCGCGGACGTCGGCGAGGAACCGCTCGACACCCTGGGGCGCGGCCGCCTTCACCGCGCGGTAGCCGGCATAGGTGATGACACCGGCCAGTGCGGCCTTGACGATGAACCTCATGCCTGGCCCCTCCCGTGCCGGCCCCGCCGACCGGTGGCGGCCATCGCCGTCCGGACGCCGTAGGTGAAGGCGGCGACCTTGACGAGCGGGGCGCCGAGGGTGGCGCTGAACAGGGAGGTGAGCGCGGAGGCGTTGGTGGCCATCGACGACACGTTGCTCGTGATGCCGTCGACGCGGGCCAGCTGGTCGTTGGTGAGGGAGACGGTGTCGGTCAGCTTGACGAGAGTCGGCTGGACGTTGTCGGTCGTCGTCTTCACCGTCACCCGGGTCTCGTCCAGGATCTTGCCGGCCTTGCCGACGAGCCCGGCGATCCGGATGACGAGGTAGGCGAAGGCCAGCGCCGCGATGAGTCCCGCGATCCCGCCGATCGTCCAGTGCATGCGGGGAACCCTACTGGCTAGCGGCCGAGGCGTCCCTTGAGCCAGGTCCAGCGCTCCTGCAGTCGCGCCTCGAAGCCGCGATCGGTCGGCCGGTAGTAGTCAGCGTGTCCCTGCAGGTCGTCGGGGAGGTACTGCTGTACTGCGACACCGTCGGGTTCGTCGTGGGCGTAGACGTAGCCGGCCCCGTGACCCAGTCGCTCGGCACCGGCATACGAGCTCCCCCGCAGGTGGACGGGCACGGCGCCGCCCTTGCCCGCCCGGACGTCGGCGATGGCCGCGTTGATGGCGAGGTAGGCGGCGTTGGACTTCGGCGCGAGCGTGTTGTGGACCACCGCCTGCGCGAGGATGATCCGCGCCTCGGGCATCCCGATCTGGGCCACAGCATGCAGGGCCGTGACGGAGGTCTGCAGGGCGGTGGGGTCGCCCATACCGACGTCCTCGGAGGCCGAGATGACGATCCGGCGGGCGATGAAACGGGGGTCCTCGCCTGCTTCGAGCATCCGGGCGAGGTAGTGCAGAGCCGCGTCGACGTCGCTTCCCCGGATCGACTTGATGAGCGCGCTCGCGACGTCGTAGTGCTGGTCGCCGGCCCGGTCGTAGCGGACTGCCGCGTGGGCGACGGCACGCTCGACGTCCGCGAGGGAGATGGGTAGTGACTCCGGGCGCTGCTCCCCCAGGGCGACGGCGTCGTCGGCCACCCCGGCCGCGGCCTCCAGCGTGGTCAGGGCGCGTCGGGCATCGCCGCCGGCGATCCGGGTGAGGTATGCCGCGGCCTCGGGCTCCACGGCATACGCGCCGCCGAGGCCCCGCTCCTCGGTGACGGCCGCCTCGATCACCTGGCCGATCTCGTCGTCGGTCAAGGAGGTAAGGCTGATGAGCATCGACCGGGAGAGCAGCGGCGAGATGACCGAGAACGAAGGGTTCTCGGTGGTCGCCGCCACCAGGATGACCAGCCGGTTCTCGACGCCCGGCAACAATGCATCCTGCTGGGCCTTCGTGAACCGGTGGATCTCGTCAAGGAACAGCACGGTCTGCCGGCCGTAGAGGTCGCGGCTGCGGGCGGCAGCGTCCATGACCGCCCGCACGTCCTTGACGCCAGCGGTGACCGCCGACAGCTCGACGAACTCGCGGTCGGCCGCCCTGGCGACGAGGTGGGCCAGGGTTGTCTTGCCGGTGCCGGGCGGCCCCCAGAGGATCGCCGAGAGCGACCCGGCGGTGCCGCTCGCACCCTCGACGAGGCGCCGCAGCGGGCTGCCCTGCTTGAGGATGTCGCCCTGACCGCGGACCTCAGCCAGGCTGCGCGGCCGCATTCGGACCGCTAGGGGCGGCATCACCGACGTGCCGTCAGCGCCCCCGGCGCTGCGGGTCGCAGCGAAGAGGTCGGCGTCGTCGGGCCCGGTCACGTCGAGCAGGTTAGCGCCACGCCCGGGGCTCGATTGCTCGTTCACGGCCATGCGCGGCCTTGCTTGACCTGTGCCACAGTGGTTCGGTGCGCGCTGGCTGGGAGAGGTGAAGCTCACCATACTGGGCGGGGGCGGCTTCCGCGTCCCGCTCGTCCATGGTGCGCTGCTCGGTGACGCGAGTGCCTCCCGGATCCACGACGTTGCCCTCTACGACGTGGACGCCGAGCGGGTCGAGGTCATCCGCCGCACGCTGGAACAGCAGGCGGCAGGACATGACGACCCGCCGACCGTCACGGCCACGACCGTGCTGGACGAGGCGCTGACGGGCGCTGATTTCGTCTTCTCCGCGATCCGGGTCGGGGGCCTCCACGGACGGACCCAGGACGAGCGGGTGGCCCTGTCGGCCGGCGTTCTCGGGCAGGAGACGACCGGACCCGGTGGCGTGGCCTACGGCCTGCGCACCGTCCCGGTCGCCGTCCACATCGCCGAACGGATCGCAGCCGTGGCCCCCGGCGCCTGGTGCATCAACTTCACCAACCCCGCCGGGATGATCACCCAGGCCATGCAGGCGGTCCTCGGCCACCGGGCGATCGGCATCTGCGACTCACCGGTCGGACTCGGCCGACGCGCGGCCCGGGCCGCCGGCCTCGACCCGGACGCCGCGCAGTTCGGTTACGTCGGCCTGAACCACTTGGGCTGGCTGCGATCGCTGCGGGTCGACGGGGTCGACCACCTACCGACGCTGCTCGCCGACGAGCGGGCTCTGCTCCAGACCGAGGAGGGACGGCTCTTCGGCCCCGAGTGGGTGCAGTCCCTCGGCGCGATCCCCAACGAGTACCTCTACTACTACTACTTCACCCGTGAGGCGATCCGATCCCTCACCGGTTCCAGCCAGACGCGCGGCGAGTTCCTCCTCGACCAGCAGTCGGCCTTCTACGAGGCGGTCCGGGCCGAGCCCGGCCGGGCCCACGAACTGTGGGTCGCGGCCCGCCGCCGCCGCGAAGAGACCTACTTGGCCGAAGCCCGCAGCGAAGGCGAGGAACGCGAGGAGGACGATCTGTCGGGCGGCTACGAAGGGGTCGCCTTACGCCTCATGGGGGCGATCGCCCGCGGCGCGCCCGCCAGCTTGATCCTCAACGTCCGTAATGGCGGTGCGATTCCGGGGCTCCCTGCGGACGCGGTCGTCGAGGTTCCCTGTGATGTCGACGCCGACGGTCCGCGCCCCCGCTCGACCGAGCCCCTTGGCGGCGCCATGCTCGGCCTCACCCAACAGATCAAGGCCGTCGACGAACTCACCATCGCGGCCGCCCTCAGCGGCTCTCCGCGACTGGCTGTGAAGGCCCTGGCCCTGCATCCACTCGTCGACTCGGTCACGACGGCGCGCGTCCTGCTCGACGGCTACCGCGCCCG
>JBDTBX010000400.1:0-3218 GCA_039923915.1 Nostocoides sp.
GCTAAGGTGGCTCGGCCGGGCCGGGCCAGGACGGCGAGCCCGATCAGTATGGCGACTCCCGCCTCGATCCGGAACAGGTTCCCACCCCCTATTCCACCGGGTGCCGCGAGCTGGTAGCGGGAGGCGAGGTGCAGGTGCACGTAGGCGTCCACGGCGAGGCACACAACGAGGGCGCCGACGAGGACGTGGCGAGCCCTTGGACCGAACGTCTTCATCGGACCACCAGCACGCCCTTCATCTCGGGGTGGATCGTGCAGGTGAACGGATAGCTCCCGGGCTTGGTCGGGGCCGTGAACGTCGTCGTCTTCTCCGCGGTGGCCGGATCGGTGAACGACCCGTCGTCGGCGGTCACCGTGTGGTTGACGACGTCGAGGTTCTTGACCGACACCGTGGCCCCGGGCGCGACCGACGCCGGGACCGTGTACTTGTAGGCGTCGATCGTGATGAGTGCGGTCGCCGCTGCGGGCGTCGAGGACGACGAGGACATCCCTCCGGAGCTCATCGACATCGTTGAGGAGGTGCCGGCCCCTGGCGGCGCCGCGGGCGCCCCCTTCCCGTCGGACGTGCCGCAGCCGCACAGCCCTGCCGTTGCGGCCACGAGGACGAGGATCGTGCCGGTTCGAGAGACGTTCATGGCGCACCTCCGTGCGAGTTGTCTGGGCATCCTTCTTCCTAAGGGTTCGGAGCAGTCCCCGTTGTGGATGGCCCGGCCGCCCGTGCCGCGGCACAATGGCCGACGTGACCGACGACTACCTCGCCCTCAACCGCGCCAGCTGGGACGACCGCGCCGCCGCGCACGCCGCCAGCCCGGGCTACGACGTCGACCGCCTGGTCAGCGGCGAGCGGCACCTCTCCGGCGTCGTCGAGTTCGACCTGCCGCTGCTCGGAGACATCGAGGGGCTGGCTGCCGTGCACCTCCAGTGCCACATCGGCACGGACACCCTCTCCCTTGCCCGGCTCGGCGCCACCATGACGGGGGTCGACCTTTCGCCGTCGTCACTCGAGCAGGCACGGGCGATCAGCCAGCGGGCCGGCATACCGATCGATTACGTCGAGTCCGACGTGTATGCCGCGCCAGAAGCGTTGGGGGGCAAGACATTCGACCTCGTCTACACCGGGATCGGTGCGCTCTGCTGGCTGCCGTCGATCAACCGGTGGGCCGAGGTCGTCGACCGACTGCTCCGCCCCGGCGGTCGGCTGTTCATCCGTGAGGGACACCCCATGCTGTGGGCCGTCGACGATGCCCTGGGTCCCGATCCGGTGCTCGGCTTCCCCTACTTCGAGCAGGCTGCGGGCACCGTGTGGACCGACCCGGGCACGTATGTCCAGACCGAGCATGTCTTCACGGCCAACACAACGGTGGACTGGAACCACGGGCTCGGCCAGATCATGACCGCGCTGCTCGACCGCGGCCTCGTCATCACTGGCTTCATCGAGCACGACAGCGTGCCCTGGCAGGCCATCCCCGGCCAGATGACCGAGGACGAAGCCGGCGAGTGGCGCCTCACTGACCGGCCCGAGCGGCTCGCCGCCAGCTACACGCTGCAGGCCAGCAAACCTGGGGCAATCGCGCCTACCGATCGGTAGCGACGGGTGACACAGTGGACCGGGTGACCACGCACGCCCCGACTGCCCCGTCCTCGCCCCCCGGTGACGGCACGCAGGCCGCCCTGCCGCGCTGGTCGCAGACGACCTTCGCCCACCCCGAGGGCCGGCGCCCGGTCCTCGGCGACCTCCAGCGGGTCCGCCAGCGGAGGCCCCTGCAGGCGATCCTCCAGCGGCTCGACGGGATGGGGCCGGTCTGCGAGTTCAAGGCGTTCGGCAACCGCTTCGTCCTCGTGACCGATGCCCTCGTCGCCGCCGAGCTGTGCGACGAGAAGCGGTTCGAGAAGGCCCTGCCACCCGGGCTCGTCGCCCTGCGCGAGACGGCCGGCGACGGTCTCTTCACGGCATACAACGACGAGCCGAACTGGGCGCTGGCCCACACCCTGCTCATGCCGGCATTCTCCCGACCCGCCATGCAGAGCTATCACGCCACCATGTTGCGCACGACCGGAGAGCTCATCGGCAAGTGGGATGCGTATGCCGCGGGCGGAGGGCCCGTCGACGTGTCCGGTGATCTGACCCGCCTCACCCTGGAAACCATTGCGCGGTGCGCCTTTTCGACCGACTTCGGCTCGTTCAGCCAGGAGCAGCAGCACCCGTTCGTCGCAGCGATGATCGTCGGGTTGGTCGGTGGGCAGCGGCGCGGGGCGTTCGGGTCACTGCCTCTTGTGGGGCGTCCACTGAACTGGTGGTTCGACCGCAAGGACGCCGACTCCCGGGCTTTCACCCAGGGGCTCCTCGACGACATGGTCCAGTCGCGGCTGCGGTCCGGGGAGATCGACGACCGCGACCTGTTGGGGATCATGCTCGGGACTGCGCACCCCGAGACCGGCGAACTGCTCTCGCCGGAGAACGTCCGGCACCAGATCCTCACCTTCCTCACCGCTGGGCACGAGACGACGTCCGGGACGCTGTCATTCGTCCTGTACTACCTCGCGCAGAACCCCGACGTGCTCCGTCGGGCGCAGGAGGAGTGCGACGTGATCCTCGGCGAGGACCCCGAGGCCGAGCCGACCTTCGAGCAGGTCGGCAAGTTCCGCTACGTCCGGCGGGTCATCGACGAGGCGCTGCGGCTGTGGCCGACGGCGCCCGGCTTCAGTCGCGGCCCGCGTGGTTCGGCCCAGGTCGTCGCCGGCCGGTGGCTGATGGAGCCCGGCGACATGGCCTTGGTGCTGCTGCCGGCGGTGCACCGGGATCCGCAGGTGTGGGGCGAGGACCCGGAGCGGTTCGACCCCGACCGGTTCACGTCGGCTGCGGTCCACGCGCGGGCGGCGCACACCTACAAGCCGTTCGGCACCGGCGAACGGGCCTGCATCGGGCGCCAGTTCGCCCTCCACGAGGCGGTCATCGCGCTGGCGACGATCCTGCACCGCTACGACCCCGCCGGCGACCCGGCATACGACCTGGACGTGACCGAGCGACTCACCCTGATGCCCCGCGGCTTCGAGCTCACCCTCACCCGCCGCTGACCCCTCCTGTCCCCGCCGCCCCGCTGTACCGTCAACGCCGCTCTCCCTCACCACCTCGCACGTGCGGGATGGGAAGAGGCCCAGCGGCGACCGGTTGCCGGCGACGGGCGGCCGGCGAGGGGGCTGACTGGTGGATCACATCAC
>JBDTBX010000401.1:0-3106 GCA_039923915.1 Nostocoides sp.
GGTCGCCGCGACGGTGAAGCACTTCCCCGGGCTTGGCCGGATCCGCAACAACACCGACTCCTCCTCGACCGGGATCACCGACAGCACAACGACCGCGACCGACCCCTACCTCGCGCCGTTCACCTCGGGCATCGATACTGGGGCGGATTTCGTCATGGTGGGCTCGGCCATCTACGCCAAGATCGACCCGGGCGTGAACGCGGTGTTCTCCCGCAAGATCGTGACCGGGATCCTGCGGCAAAAGCTGGCGTATGCCGGTGTCGTCGTGAGCGATGACGTGGGTTCGGCGAAGGCCGTGACCGGCATACCGGTCGGCCAGCGAGCCACCCTGTTCGTCGCGGCCGGGGGCGACGTCGTCCTCACCGCCGACCCAGCACTCGCGCCAACGATGGCTGCGGCTCTGCTCGCGAGAGCCTCGAGGGATCCCGCCTTCGCCACACTGGTGACCGTCGCCGCGACCCGCGTCGTCACCCTCAAGGCCGCCCGGGGCCTGGCCCCGATGTGCCCCTGAGCGTCGGTTCAGGCCGATCCGGCTGTGTCCGCGATGCGGTCCTCGGCGGTGGCCCTCGCCACGTTCGTGGCGCAAACCAGGTGCGTCGTCGCGGTGGCGTGTAGTTGGATCGGGCCATGTCCAGTGTGCTGCAACCGGCGACGCTGAGCTCGTTGGACGAGGTCGCTGAGGCCGTGGCGACCTGGCAGCAGGACGGAGTGTCGGTCCAGATTCACCCCGGCGACCTGGGGTGGAACGGGAGACTGGGGGCCCACGAGTTGGCCGAGTCCCTCAGCGTGTGGCGTCGTGACGGGCAGATCCTTGCCGTTGGCATGGTCGACAGTGCGGGTCTGATCCGGATGGGCATCGCACCGAGCGTCGAGGACGACAACTCATTCGCCGACCGCTTGCTGGCCGATCTGTCGGATCCCGAGGGCAGGGTGCCTGTCCTGGTCTCGACCGTCGAGGCTCGGTTCGGTGCCGCCTTCCGAGCCCTCCTGCGCCAGCGCGGTTGGGCAGCCGACGAGCCGTGGACCCCGTTGTGGCGTGATCTCACCGCGCCAGTGGAGGACTGCGTCCGCAGGGTCGAGATCGTCGGTCCGCACACCGTCCCGGAGCGGGTCGCGGTGCAGCGGGCATCGTTCCCCAACTCGACGATCACCCCGGAGCGTTGGCACATCATGGCCGCAGCCTCACCGTACCGTCGGGCCCGGTGCCTGGTCGGTTACGACCGCGCCGGCGTCGTCGCCACCGTGACGGTGTGGTCGGCTGGACCGGGGCGACCGGGTCTGCTCGAACCACTGGGCGTCCATCGGGACCACCGGGGCCATGGCTACGGGACCGCCATCGCCGTCGCGGCCGCTGCCGCATTGCGGGAGATGGGGTCGTCCAGCGCGACCGTGTGCACGCCGAGCAGCAACGTCGTCGGAGTCGCGACATACGTCTCGGCCGGCTTCCAGAGGCTCCCGGATGTCACCGACTTCCGCCGCACGAGCTGAGGGGCAAACATCCTGGACTCGGCACGGGTCCAGAAGGATCCAAGGTCGGAGACTCAGGTGGCCTGGACCTGGGTGACGGGCATCGAGGAGTCCGCGGGGAGGGCCAGGTCGGACGGCAGACGACCCATCTTCACCATCTGAGCACCCAGCGCCGCCACCATCGCCCCGTTGTCGGTGCACAACCCAGGTCGAGGGACACGCAGCTCGATCCCCGCTGTGTCGCAACGGGCTTGGGCCATCGCGCGAAGCCGCGAGTTCGCGGCCACCCCTCCCCCGATCTGGAGGTGGTCGACGCCATGCGTCGTGCAGGCGTCGACCGCCTTGCGGGTGAGGACGTCGACGACGGCCTCCTGGAAGGACGCCGCGACATCGTTCACCGGCACGTCCTCGCCGGCCCGCTGACGCAGCTCCACCCACCGCGCGACGGCCGTCTTGAGGCCGGAGAAGGAGAAGTCGAACCGGTGCCGTTCCAGGTCGCGTCCGGTCATCAGGCCGCGCGGGAAGTCGATGGTCACCTCGCCCTCGCGCGCCGCTCGATCGATGTACGGACCTCCCGGAAACGGCAGCCCGAGCACTCGCGCCACCTTGTCGAACGCCTCCCCCGCCGCGTCATCGATCGTCGCGCCGAGCGGTCGGATGTCGCCTGTCACGTCAGGGACGAGCAGAAGCGATGAGTGCCCACCAGACACGAGCAACGCCATCACGGGCGCCGGCAGCGGGCCGTGCTCGACGATGTCGACGGCCACGTGCGAGGCGAGATGATTGACGCCGTACAGCGGCTTTCCGAGCCCTACCGCGAGGGCCTTGGCCGCGGCGACACCGACCATGAGGGCACCCGCGAGGCCCGGGCCGGCCGTCACAGCTACGGCATCGAGGTCGGCGAGGCGGACCCCGGCCTCGCGGCAGGCCCGCTCGATCGTCGGCACCATCGCCTCGAGGTGCGCGCGACTGGCGATCTCGGGCACGACCCCACCGAATCGCGCGTGCTCGTCGACCGAGCTGGCGATGGCGTCGACGAGCAACGTCTCACCACGCACGATGCCGACACCGGTCTCGTCGCACGAGGTCTCGATGCCGAGCACGAGCGGCTCGCTCGACGCGCTCACGCCGCAGCCGCCAGGGTCTTGCGCATGATCACGGCGTCGACGTCGTCTGGCTGATAGTAGCGGCGGCGCACGGTCAGGACCTCGAATCCCCTTCTCGCATAGAGGTTCTTGGCAGGTTCGTTGTCGTCGCGCACCTCGAGCATGACGTATGCCGCGCCCCCGGCAACCGCTCGCGCCTCCAGCTCCGCGACGAGAGCCGCGCCCACGCCAGTCCCCTGTGCCCGTCGGGCCACAGCCACCGTCATGACGTCGGCCACCTCGCCCCCGTGGTGGAGCCCGGCGTAGGCCAGCACTCCGGCCCCGTCCTCGAGCACGACGTAGTCACGGCGCGGACGACCGGCCAGCTCGCGCCACCAGGACGACTCCGCCCAGGCGTCGGCGGGACACAGGTCCTGCTCGAGTCGGACGAGTGCCTCGATGTCCTGCCAGCGCATCGGCCGGGCCTCCAGACCGCCGCTCACTCGCCTCGCCACCCGTCGGGCACGGTGGACTTGGTGCTCACGGAAGGGGTG
>JBDTBX010000402.1:0-5772 GCA_039923915.1 Nostocoides sp.
CCCAGCACGAAGTACGCCGACCTCGACCTCCCTTCGCACCTCTCCTATGGCCAGACCCGCACGTTGACAGTCACGTTCACGGTGAAGGGGGCACCGCCCCGCTCCACGGACCAGACCCGGATCGGGCCCGGGCACGCAACCTTCGCCGTCGACGGTGTCGGCGATCCCGGGCGCACTCGGGTCGAGATCGACCTGCCCCAGTCCATGACCTGGGACAGCACGAGCAGCGCCTTCACCCAGTCGACCGCCAACGGCCAGCGCCAGCTCGTCGCGACGAAGAACAACTACACCGGGGAGATCTGGGCAATCATGTCCGCTCGGGACCCGGCGATCGCCAAGGGTCACCCGGTCGAGGCGGGGGGGACGACCTTCACCGTCGTACCTTGGCCGGACGACCCCGCCTGGTCGACCTTCGTCGACAGGTTCCTCACGGCCGGCTTCCCGGTGCTGAAGAAGCTGGTCGGCCAGCCGTGGCCCGGCGGCCTGGTCACCATCCGGGAGGACAGCAAGGTCAACGTCTACGGCTACGACGGGTGGTACGAGGCAGCCTCCGCGGAGATCGTCGTCGGCGAGGCCCTCGACCAGACGCTGCTCTTCCACGAGCTGTCGCACGCGTGGAGCTCGGCGTCGCACATCGGGCCGCGCTGGATCTACGAAGGGCTCGCGCAGGTGCTCGCCGATCGCACGACCGCTGCCGTTGGGGCCAAGGTCGACCCCGCGCCCACGGTTGCCCGCACAGCCAACGGCGCCATCGTCCTGGACGCATGGACCGACCCGGTCGACGGCCGGTCCGGACCCGAGGACGCCTATGCCTACCCCGCCTCCCGCAAGGTCCTCACCGCCGCCCTGGCGGGCACCACCCCGGACCAGTTCCGCGCGATCGTCGGCGGCATGGTCCGGTCCGAGGACCCCTACGAGCCGGCCGGCGGCCAGGCGGTGACCAGCGCAGTCACGACAACCCGCAGCCTGCTCGACCTGCTCGACAACCGGGGCGGCAACCCCGCAGCCGATGCCTTGTTCAAGCAGTGGGCCCTGCCTCCTGGCGATGTTGCGCAGCTCCCGGCCCGCGCCGCAGCACGGACGACGTATGCCGTGATCGACAAGGCCGACGGTGCGTGGCTCCCGCCGGCCGTCCTCCGCCGAGACATGTCCCGTTGGTCGTTCGGCGACGCCCACGCGCTCTTCACCACGATCGAGCCGCTGGCCAAGGAGGCGTCCATCGTCCAGGCGGCAGCGAGCTCGGCGCGCGTCCCCGTGCCGTCGGCCCTGCAGTACTCCTACGAGAACGCGAGTGACGCGTCCGCCCTGGCGGCTCTGGCCGCCCAGTTGCCGCAGGCCGTGCCGGCCATCACCGCGGTGGGCGCTGCACAGGCAGCGACAAAGCGGAGGACCAACCCGTTGGCCCGGGTCGGGGCAGCCGTCACCTCCCTCGACGCCGACACCGATCGGGCCACCAAGGACCTGGCGCTGGGTCAGTTCGCGATCGCGACGCGGGAGGCCCAGGCGGCAACGGTCAAGGCCGGGCGGGCGGCGCTCGTCGGCCTCGGGATCCTGTTGTTGGGCGTCCTCGACCTCCTGGGACTGGTCCTGGTCGGGCGTCAGGTCGCCGCCTGGCGTCGACGTCGCCGTTCAGCCCTGGCGCAGTACGCGCAGCATCCGGGTGTTCCCCAGGGTGTTGGGCTTGACCCGCTCCAGATCCAGGAACTCGGCGACCCCCTCGTCGTAGGACCGCAGCAACTCGGCGTAGACCTCGGGCTCGACAGCCTGCCCCTCGATCGGGGCGAAGCCGTGGCGACCGAAGAAGTCGGTCTCGAAGGTGAGGCAGAACAACCGGTCCAGGCCCAGGGCCAGGGCGTCGGTGACCAGTCGATCGAGCAGGCGCGCACCCACCCCGAGTCCGTGGTGGTGGGAGTCGACGGCGAGCGTCCGGACCTCGCCGAGGTCCTCCCACAGAACGTGCAGCGCGCCGCAGCCGACGATCTGCCCGCCGACCTCGGCCACCCGGAACTCCGGTAGCGCCTCGTAGAACGCCACCGCCTCCTTGTTCAGGAGCACGCGAGCCTCGGCGAGCGGCCGGACCAGATGGCGGATCCGCTTGACGTCGCCGGCGCGGGCCGGGCGCACGACGACATCGACGACCTCGGGTGCAGCGGTCGGGTCAGGGGTCGCGGGACTCACGGGCGAAAGCCTAGTGACGGTTGCCCGACGGCCGGGACCCGCCAAGGGATCTGACCCGTACGGTGTCGACGGCCCTTTCCTGGTCGTCGGTTCGATGTGAACTCGCCGGCAGAATCAGCGCGTTCACATCGAACCAGCGTGGTCAGGCGGTGGCGGTCTCTCCAGTCGTCGGGCCTGCACCCGAGCCCGTCGTGGCAGCGGTGGCCGTGGCTGTTGCGACGAGCGGCACCTCGATGGAGCGGGCGTGCGGCGTGCCCTCGAAGGTGAAGGTCGCCTCCTTGCCCTCGCCGTCGACGCCGACCGCGACGATCTCGCCGGCCTTGAGCTCGCCGAACAGGATCTTCTCGGACAGGACGTCCTCGATGTCGCGCTGGATGGTTCGACGCAGGGGACGGGCACCCAGGACCGGGTCATAGCCACGGGTGGCCAGGAGGTTCTTGGCGCCCAGGGTGAGCTCGATGCCCATGTCCTTGTCCTTGAGCCGCTTGTCGAGCTTGGCGATCTCGAGGTCGACGATCTGGACGATCTCCTCCTGCGTGAGCTGGGGGAAGACGATCGTGTCGTCGACGCGGTTGAGGAACTCGGGCCGGAAGTGCTGCTTGAGCTCGTCGATGACCTTGTTCTTCATCCGGTCGTAGCCGGTCTGGGTGTCCGGGCCGGACGTGAAGCCGAGCGCGCCCTTGGTGATGTCGCGCGTGCCGAGGTTGGTCGTCATGATGATGACGGTGTTCTTGAAGTCGATCATCCGACCTTGGGAGTCGGTGAGACGGCCGTCCTCGAGCACCTGCAGCAAGCTGTTGAAGATCTCCGGGTGCGCCTTCTCGACCTCGTCGAACAGGACGACGGAGAACGGCCGACGGCGGACCTTCTCGGTCAGCTGACCGCCCTCTTCGTAGCCGACGTAGCCGGGAGGCGAACCGAACAGGCGCGACACCGTGTGCTTCTCGGAGTATTCGGACATGTCGAGCTGGATGAGGGCGTCTTCGTCACCGAAGAGGAACTCGGCCAGGGTTTTGGCCAGCTCGGTCTTGCCGACACCGGTCGGCCCGGCGAAGATGAACGACCCACCGGGACGGCGCGGGTCCTTCAGGCCCGCGCGGGTGCGCCGGATCGCCTGGGAGAGCGCCTTGATGGCGTCGTCCATGCCGACGACCCGCTTGTGCAGCTCGTCCTCCATGTGGAGCAGGCGGCTGGACTCCTCCTCGGTGAGCTTGAACACGGGAATCCCGGTCGAGGCGGCGAGCACCTCGGCGATGAGCTCCTCGTCGACCTCGGCGATGACGTCCATGTCGCCGGACTTCCACTCGGTCTCCCGGGTGGACCTGTCGGCGCGCAGCTTCTTCTCGTCGTCGCGCAGCCGCGCCGCCTTCTCGAAGTCCTGGCCGTCGATGGCCGACTCCTTCTCCCGGACGAGTGCCGAGATCTTCTCGTCGAACTCGCGCAGGTCCGGTGGCGCGGTCATCCGGCGGATGCGCAGTCGGGCGCCGGCCTCGTCGACGAGGTCGATCGCCTTGTCGGGAAGGAACCGGTCGTTGATGTAGCGGTCGGCGAGGTTGGCCGCGGAGACGAGCGCGGCATCGGTGATCGAGACCCGGTGGTGGGCCTCGTAACGATCACGCAGTCCCTTGAGGATCTCGATCGTGTGGGCCAGGGTCGGCTCCATCACCTGGATCGGCTGGAAGCGGCGCTCCAGCGCGGAGTCCTTCTCGATGTACTTGCGGTACTCATCGAGGGTCGTCGCACCGATGGTCTGCAGCTCGCCGCGGGCCAGCATCGGCTTGAGGATGCTGGCGGCGTCGATGGCGCCCTCGGCCGCGCCAGCTCCGACGAGGGTGTGGATCTCGTCGATGAACAAGATGATGTCGCCGCGGGTGCGGATCTCCTTGAGGACCTTCTTCAGCCGCTCCTCGAAGTCACCGCGGTAGCGGCTGCCGGCAACGAGCGCGCCGAGGTCGAGTGTGTAGAGCTGCTTGTCCTTGAGGGTCTCGGGCACCTCGCCCTTGACGATGTCCTGGGCCAGGCCCTCCACGACGGCGGTCTTGCCGACGCCGGGCTCGCCGATCAGAACCGGGTTGTTCTTGGTGCGGCGGGACAGCACCTGCATGACCCGCTCGATCTCCTTCTCGCGCCCGATCACGGGGTCGAGCTTGCCCTCGCGGGCGGCCTGGGTCAGATTTCGGCCGAACTGGTCCAGGACGAGCGAACCGGCCGGCGTCCCCTCGGCGGGCGCCCCCTGGCTGCCGGTGGGCGCACCCGCGGCGCCTTCCTTGCCCTGGTAGCCCGAGATCAGCTGGATGACCTGCTGGCGGACCCGGTTGAGGTCGGCGCCGAGCTTGACGAGGACCTGTGCGGCGACGCCCTCACCCTCGCGGATGAGCCCGAGCAGGATGTGCTCGGTTCCGATGTAGTTGTGGCCCAGCTGCAGTGCCTCACGCAGCGACAGCTCGAGGACCTTCTTGGCCCGCGGGGTGAACGGGATGTGACCGGACGGCGCCTGCTGGCCCTGGCCGATGATCTCCTGCACCTGCTCGCGGACCGACTCCAGCGAGATCCCGAGGCTCTCCAGCGCCTTGGAGGCGACGCCCTCCCCCTCGTGGATCAGCCCGAGCAGGATGTGCTCGGTCCCGATGTAGTTGTGGTTGAGCATGCGCGCCTCTTCCTGGGCGAGCACGACCACCCGACGGGCGCGATCCGTGAACCGTTCGAACATTGACTTGGCTCCCTACTTGTCGAGTCACCTCGATGCTACTTGTCGTCCCTGTCATCCCGGTGTTTCATTTCGGTTACCGGGTCCTTGCGAAGACGACCTCTCACTGCCCTACAACGCGGCATACGGGCCCTGCTGTTCCCCGATGTGAGTCGGGTCGGCTCATGTTCGCCGACAGCGGATCCCGTATGCCGCGTGCCCGCCTCTCCCTACGAGGCGTCGCTCATGCCGCCGGGCCCTTCTTGCGGACCTCGTCGACGTGCGCCATCGCTTCGCGCAGGTCGGCGAGCCACGTCTCGGAGTGCTCGCCGACGAGCCGGACGCACCAGGCGACGGCCTCGGACCGGCTGCGGGCGACACCGGCGTCGACGAGGGTGTCCAGGACCTTGCGCTCGGGCTGCTTGAGGCGGGTCATGACAGGTGAGGCCAGCTGGGTGAAGATCGACTCGGTGCCAGCGACGGTGACGCCCCAGCTGACCTTCCTGCCGGAGGCGTGCTGGAGTTCGCGAGCGATCTCGATGCGGCGTTCGCGGGTGTCTTCGCGGAACTGCCGGATCCGGCCCTGGGCGGCGATGGCCCGGTCCTCGGGGGCGACGGCGCCGGCGTCCTCGCCGAGATCGGGTTCGGTGAGGGCGCCGATGATGAGCAGCTCGTCCTTGTCACGGCGGACCTCGACGGGTCCGGTGTACCAGTCCTGCGGGATGCGGCCGGCCAACCAGGCCTCCGCGGTGGTGCGTTCTGTAGTCATGTAATGACGATTACACGATTACACCGTTCGATCAAGGTTGTCTGCCGTGGGCGAACACGCCCCCGCCCCCTCCGCTGCCCTCCCTTCCCCGCACGTGCGGGGTTATTCAGGTCAAGTTGGCCTACTTGACCTGAATAAC
>JBDTBX010000403.1:0-3804 GCA_039923915.1 Nostocoides sp.
CGTGCCCGGTGACCGGATCGGGGTCACTGCGCCGTCGTCCGGGGTGGACGCCGGCATGCGCCCGCGTCTCGATCATGCCGTGCAGGTGTTGCGGGACAAGGGTTTTGACGTCGTCCTCGGCGAGTGCCTGGGCACAGCAACACACGTCAGCGCCCCGCGTGCGGCCCGGGCCGACGAGCTGATGGCGATGCTGGTGGACCCCGACATCGCGGCCGTCGTGCCGCCGTGGGGCGGGGAGACCGGGATCGACCTGCTCTCGCTGCTCGACTTCGATCTCCTGCGCGCGTGCGACCCGTGCTGGTACGTCGGCTGGTCCGACATCTCGACGACGACGCTGCCGCTCACGCTGCGGGCGGGCTGGGCGACCGTCAACGGCTGGAACCTCATGGACACTCCGTATGCCGCGGCGCCGGGTCACCAGCACTGGCTCGGAGCCGTGGGCGCCGCCACCGGGTCCACGTTCACCCAGACGGGGTCGACCGGTCGCCGCGAGCAGGGTTGGGACGACTACCGCAACAACCCGACGGTGAGCCAGATGACCCTCGCCGCCCCGGCCCGGTGGCGGGGGCTGCGGTCGCGTGACGAGGGGGTGCACTTCTCTGGCCGCCTCATTGGCGGATGCGTCGACGTCATCGCCTCCCTGGCCGGCACGGCATACGGAGACGTGCCGGGCTTCGTCCGGGACAGTGGCCGCGACGGGACGATCGTCCATCTCGAGGTGTGCGAGTGGGGTCCGTTCGACGTGGCGCGGGCGCTGCACGGGATGCGGCTCGCGGGCTGGTTCGACGACGTGTCGGGGGTGCTCTTCGGCCGGTCACCTGCGCCGGATGCGGCGAGCTGGACCCAGCGCGACGCCATCGCCGACGCGCTGGGCGACCTGCCGTGCCCGGTCGTGCTCGACATGGACTTCGGTCACACCCAGCCCTTCCTGACCCTCGTCAACGGGGCGCTCACAACGGTGACCATCGAGGGCGCCCGTCAGGAGATCTCCCAGACCCTGGCCTGACTGGAGGAAGCGGCAAGAAGGTCGTCGAAGGGGCCGGCCTCCCGGCGGAGGGCCGCGGCACGGTCGGCATGGCCGTGTGCCTCGAGGTCGCTACCGACCTCCCGACGCTCCTGTGCCTCGGCTGCGACGATGCTGCGCATCTGCCGACCTCACCGACGTCGGCCCCGACGACGCAGGCGCGCAGCGAAGGACTGGGCGGTCGCCAGGCCCCGGGGTCGAGGGTCGGCGCCGTTCGTGCGACGCTCGGACGCCGCCAGCATCGTCCGGTCGTACAGGGGCCGGGCGAACCGCTTGCTCCGGTAGGCCACGGCGCCGTCGATGTCGGTGAGGATGACGTGCCGACCGACTCGCAGGGCTGCCATCACCGTCGCGGCGACCTGATCGGCCGACCGCGGCGCGTTGGCAATGAGGTCGACCGCGGCCTGCTCGGTCTCGACGTCCTTGCCCTGGAGGGAGGCCGCCAGGTTGGTCCGGAAGAACGACGGGCAGATCACCGACACGTCGATGTGCCACGGAGCCAGTTCCCAGCGCAGGGTCTCCGAGACGGCGACGACGCCGGCCTTGACCGCGTTGTAGGACGCCATGGCCGGCGCATGGACGAGGCCGGCGAGCGATGCGGTGTTGACGATGAGCCCGGCGCCGTGCTCCTTCATCATCGGCACGAACGTCCGGCAACCCCGGACCACGCCGAGCAGGTCGATGTCGATGACCCGGTGCCAGTCCTCCATCGACGCCACGTCGATCCGCCCGCCCGCGGCGACACCGGCGTTGTTGACGAGGACGTCGAGCCGACCCCACGTCGCCTCGACCCAGTTGCGCGTCTCGTCCCACGCCTCGTCGGAGCGGACGTCGAGCTGCCGGTAGGCGACGCCGTCGGGCAGGACGCCCGCCGGTGCCTCGGCGTGCACGTCGACGACAAGGACCATCGCCCCGCCGGACACGAACTGCTGGCTCAGCGCCAGACCGAGCCCCGAGCAGCCGCCGGTGACGAGGACCCGGGCGCCGGCGAACGATCGGGGCTCGGTGCGGGGAAATCCGATCATGGGACGACCGTATGCCGCGTCACCGCGCCCCGAGGCGAGGGGCGCGCCCTCGCGGCGCCGTGGACACGGCATACCCTCTTGTCCGTGACTTCGACGACCCCGACGCCCCCCGCCACCGAACGGCATGACGGCCGCGCCAACGACCAGCTCCGCGAGGTGCGGATCACCCGCAACTGGCTCGACCATGCCGAGGGGAGCGTGCTCGTCGAGTTCGGGCGCACGCGCGTTCTCGTCGCCGCGTCGTTCACCGAGGGTGTGCCGCGGTGGCTCAAGGGCAAGGGTGCCGGCTGGGTGACAAGTGAGTACGAGATGCTGCCGCGCTCGACGAACACCCGCTCGGAACGGGAGTCGCGCAAGGGCCGGGTGGGTGGCCGGACGCACGAGATCAGCCGGCTCATCGGCCGGTCGCTGCGGGCCATCATCGACACCAAAGCGTTGGGGGAGAACACGATCGTCATCGACTGTGACGTCCTGCAGGCCGACGGTGGGACGCGCACGGCGTCGATCACCGGTGCCTACGTCGCGCTCGTCGACGCCATCGAGGACGCCCGCGCCAAGGGGCTGATCAAGGCGAACGCCAAGCCGCTGACGGGCTCGGTCGCGGCGGTGTCCGTCGGTGTTGTCAAGGGCCAGCCGGTCCTCGACCTCGACTACCCCGAGGACTCCACTGCCGACACCGACATGAACGTCGTCATCACAGGCGACGGGCGGTTCGTCGAGGTCCAGGGCACGGCCGAGGGCGCCGACTCGGCGTTCGACCGCGCTCGACTCAACGAACTGCTCGACCTGGCCGTCAAGGGCTGCGCCGACCTCGCCGTCGCCCAGCAGGCCGCGCTCGGGGCGCCGGCTCGCACACGCACGGCGTGAGCGCCCGCATGCCCGGTGCCGGGCAGGCCCTGGTCCTCGCCACCCGCAACGAGCACAAGGTTCACGAGCTGCAGCAGATCCTGGCTGACCTCGTGGCCGAGCTGGGACTGTCGATCGTCGGCGCTTCGGGCTTCCCGTCCGTGCCCGACGTCGCCGAGACGGAGGTGACCTTCGAGGGGAACGCGCGGCTCAAGGCGGTTGCGCTGGCCGCGGCGACCGGGCTGCCGTCGGTGGCCGACGACTCGGGGCTGGCCGTCTCGGTGCTCGGCGGGTCGCCGGGTGTCTTCAGCGCACGCTGGTCCGGGACGATCGCCGGCACCGATCTGCCGCGTGCCGAGCGCGACAGCAACAACGTGCGGCTGCTGCTCGATCAGGTCGAGGATGTCGCGGACGAGCACCGGGCCGCACGCTTCGTGTGTGCCGCTGTGCTGGCCATGCCCGACGGTCTGACCGCCACCGCGATGGGGGAGGTCACGGGGGTGCTCGTCCGGGAACCAAGCGGTACCAACGGGTTCGGCTACGACCCCATCTTCCGTCCCGACGGCGACACCAGGACCCTCGCCCAGTACACCGACGCCGAGAAGAACGCCATCTCGCACCGCGGCAACGCCTTCCGCGCGATGATTCCCATCCTGCGTACCCACCTTGCGTGACGCATCCCTCGCGGCCTGTGCGTGATCGGCATCCCCAGACGTCCTGGGGTGCCGAACGGGCGGCGCAGTTAGGCTGGCCCGGCGCGCGAGTGGCGGAATTGGCAGACGCAGCAGGTTTAGGTCCTGCCGCCTACGGGCGTGGGGGTTCGAGTCCCCCCTCGCGCACACCGGCCAGCGGTCTCGCTGGCGCGATCCTGCTCGACCCGGCGCCCGCGCGGGTGGGCCCACCCCCTCG
>JBDTBX010000404.1:0-3418 GCA_039923915.1 Nostocoides sp.
GCGCGACGCCCAGCAGGGAGACGTCAGGGACGGCGTCGGGCGGGGCGGGCAGGACGGTCGCGACCGCCTCGTGGGCCAGCGCGGTCACGTGCGCCTCACGAGTCGTCAGGTCGGCACGAAGCCGCTCGAGGGCGGCGAACTGGTCGCGGGCCTCGCGCCGACGGACGCCCCCGACGATGAGGTCGCGCTCGGTGCGGGCGGCGTCGTTCTCCAGCGGACCGAGCAGGCCGCCGATGTCGCCGCCGCGCTCCAGGCGGAGGCCGACATCGGCCACCCGGGCGATGAGGGAGTCGAGTTGCCGCTGGGCAGTGGGCCGGGTGGTCGGCGGCTCGAGCGCCACCTGGTCGCGGAGCCGGTCGAGCTGGGCTCGGAGCGACCGCACGCGGCGGGCGCTCTCCTCGACGGCCGGCGCCAGACCCAGCCGGGCGCGGAGGGCACCAGCAAGGGCATCGGACAGCCGACAGGCCTCAGGCACCGACACCGCCACCCCCGCGGCCGTGGCCGCCGCCGTGTCGAGACGGCCCCAGATGAGGACGGCGATCCGGCCCAGGTCGCTGCCGTCGACCCGGCCTCCGGCGAACTCGGTGTCGATCTGGTCGTTGCGGTCGGCCACCGACTTCCACAGGGCCATCGAGAGGACGACGTCACCTGATACCTCGTCGCGGCGCGGCGATGTGAGGGCGGCTGCGTCGATGTCGTCCAGCTCGGCCCGGCGACCGGTGACCCACGCGTCGAGGGCGCCGAGGTAGGCCAGAACCTGTGCGGCAGTGGGCCGTTCGGCGATCCCGCCGGGAGCGACCGGTGCGATGACGTCGGTCACGTCGGGGACATCGTTCACGGCAGGGTCCGTCCGTAGACGGGGGTCGGCTGGCCGGTGCCCTTGCCGAGGGTCGGGGCGAGCCAGCTGTTGTAGGACGTCGTCCAGGCGCCGGAAGCGCGCTCCTGCTCGAGGACACCGTTGACGAACTTCACCAGGTCGGGCTGGTCGGCCGCGACACCCACGCCGTACGGCTCCTGGGTGAAAGCCTTCTCGCTCAGCACCACGGCATACGGATCCTGGGCGGCGAGCCCGGCGAGGACGGTGTCGTCGCCGGTGATCGCCTCGACCTTGCCCTGCTGGAGGTCGACGAGGCACTCGGTGTGGGTCTGGGCCGGGACCGGGATGGCCGTGGGCGCGCGCCGGACCAGGTTGTCCATGCTCGTCGTCTTGAAGGGGGCGCAGACCTTCTTGCCGGCCAGCGTGGCCAGTCCCTGGATCGAGGAGCCCTTGCGGATGAGGATCTTCTGGCCCGCCTGGTAGTAGACCGCGGAGAAGGCGATCGACTTCCAGCGGTCGCAGGTGATCGTCATGTTGCGGACGACGATGTCGACCTGGTGCTTCTGCAGCACCGGCAGGCGGTCGGCGGCTGTGATCACGCGCAGCTCGAGATGCTTGGCATCGTGGTCGCCGAAGATCGCGTCGGCGATCCGCTGGACGAGGTCGATGTCGAAGCCCTCGATCTTGCCGTTCAGCGGGTTGCGCGAGCCGAGCAGCCAGGTGTCGGCGGACACCCCGGCGATCAGTCGGCCGCGCGCCTTGATCGTGGCCATCGTCGATCCGGCCGGCAGGGCGGTGGGGGCCGGGAGGGCCCCGTCCGGGGCGTAGGACTGGACGGCGTTGGTGCAGGACTGCGCGGTCGGCGCCGCCCCGGCCGTGACGACCGCCGATGGCGAGGGCTCGGGAAGGGGGGTCGGCGAGACCGAGGAGCATGCGGCGGCACCCAGGGCCACTGCTGCGGCGGCGACGGGGGCGGCGAACCGGGTGAGTCTCATGCGTACTCCTCGATCCGGGACGTGATCCCCCGCCAGGCCGAAGCGGCCGCAGCCAGACCCGCGACGAGGGCGAGGACGAGCAGGCCGAGGAAGACGACCCGGCCGCTGTCCAGGTCGTTCGTCGTGTGGCTGCCCGCCCGGTCGACGATCGTGCGCACAGCGTTGTCGAACGAGGTGAAGTCGGCGGTCGAGCTCCCGGCCGCCGTGCTCGTGGCGGCTGCGACCGCCTTGTCCCAGTCGCCCGCGGTGTCGAGTCTGACGATGGCGTCGTGCGCTGCGGCATACGTCCGCCAAGCTCCGGCAACCGACTGGAGCGAGTCGCCGGAGACCTTGCTCGTCACGGTGGCCGCGGCCGCGACCCACTTCTTCTCGAAGGTGGCGCCGCTGCCCCGCGAGATGAGCCGCAGCGACTCGTTGGCCTTGGCGTCGTTGGCCGCGCTGCGGGCGATCGCGCCGTCGACGACGGTGGCGTAGGAGCCCGTGAGCAGGCGGCTGTCCTCGGCGCCCTGGCTGCCGGAGGCCAGGCCGGCGAAGACGATCATGAGCAGGCTGGCCACGGCGGCGATCACGATGCCGACGTTGAACCGGCGCCGGAACCGACGGGCGAGCTGCTGGTTGACGTAGACGAGCGCGGCGAGCCCGAGTAGGCCGGGCAGGATGACGACGATCCACGGCAGCGGCGACATCGCGTCGCGGGAGCGTTGCTGGTTGGCCGTCACGAGGTTGTCGACGAGCGGCAACGCCGTGCTGCGCAGCGCCGTGCTCGCCTGGTTGAGGTAGGCCGCGCCGACGGGGAAGCCCTGCCGGTTGTTGGCGCGCGCCAGCTCCATCGAGGAGCTGTAGGTCAGGATCGCCTCGCCCAGCGCAGCCAGGGCGGCCCGGTCGGCGGGCTGGGCCTCGGCCGCGTCGGTCACCGTGCGCTCGACCTCGGCCAGGGCGCTGTCGTATGCCGCGCGCGGCTGCGCTGGCTCGAGCCCGCCAACGAGGAAGGCGTTTGTCGCCAGGGCGTCGGCTCGAAGCAGGTCGACCTTGACGGTCTGGACCCGCACGAGCTGGGCGGTGTCGGCCGCGGCCGCCCGGGCGCCCTGCCAGGTCGAGAAGAGCATGACCGTGGTCAGGGCGGCCGTGACGACGCAGAACGCTGACACGAGAAGACGCCACTGGGACAGCCACGCGGGCGTGCTACGCACCTCGGCGGACCGGCCGGCCTTGGCGGCGGGCTTGGCGGCTTGGTTGCCGGTCGCCGGTGCGCCTGGTGCCCGGGGCGGGAACACGGCGGTCGCGGTGGTCGTCACGGCAGCCGAAGGCGAGGAACCGGCATACGGAGGAGTGGGCGCGGACTGCGCCGCACCACTGCTCTGGCTCATGACTGCTCCTGCCCCGTGGCCGACGGCTCAGTGTGCAACACGTCAACAGCATCGGGACCCGCCAGGTCGGCCAGGCCTGGGATCGTGACCTCGGGCACGGCCGGTTCCTCCGCCACGAGATCCTCCGGCTCGAGCGCCCGCAGCTGCTCGACAGTCGGTGCGTCGAGGTCGCGGAGCCGCCAGGCCTGGTGCCCGACAGCAGCCTCGAAGACGTTGCGGGCGTAGCGGCCGTTGCCGAA
>JBDTBX010000405.1:0-3608 GCA_039923915.1 Nostocoides sp.
CCGGTCACGATCAGCGCCCTGGCGCTCAGATGGTTCCCGGCTGACGGTCGGTTGGCCGCTGGTCCACTCGGCGGGACTCCTCGGCGAGGGCCTCGCGCGCGCGTCGGGTCTGGTCCGAGCCCGCGGCGGCCAGGTAGGCGGCCCGGTTCTCCGCCACCGCCGCCAGCGCAAGCCGGGTCGCGCGAGGCCGTCGCCCGGTTCTGGCGTGGACGAAGCGGACATATCCCGCCAGCAGATCGGCCATGCGCAGGTGTTCCTGCGGAGCATCGCCGGAGAGGAGTGGCAAGCCGCCGGTCATGAGGAAGCCAAGGTTCGACGGCGTCATGGCCAGTGCGTCGAGGAGGAAGAGGTCGGAGGCGTGAACGATGGCGTGCGCGAGAGCCTCGTCGGCAGTGGTGTCACCGCCGACCGCGTCGGCCGCCGGGCTGGCCAGGAACTCCCGGACGATCCTGTCGAGGTCGAGGTCGAGGTCATCGAGGTCCTCCAGGTCATGGGCGTCCGGGCTGTCGTCGCGGTGGCGCGTGTGGGTGGTCATGACAGGACATCATCGTCGGATCCACGACATCGACCGGCGGGTTGTCCACAGGCCCGCAGCAGCGGCCGGCGCGGCGCGCGGCGTCGGGAGAGTTTCGTCGCGGGGCGAGCACGCCGCGGATGCCGCCCTCAACGGCGGGCGGCCGAATTATGAACGCATAGCGAAGGCCCCTGCCGCGCAACATGATTGGCGCAGCGTCAGCCGGGCCTGAAGCGTGTGGTGGACACGCGGCATACGCCCGCAGCCCAGACGCCGCCACGCCTCACCGGCCGGTGTGGCGACCCTCAGCCGGTCGCGCAGCAGCTCCTCGGTCGGGTCATGGGTCACGTGCCCCGCAGGCCGCATACGGTGGATGCGTGACCGACACCGGGAACCGACCCACACCAGCGATCGTCGTGCTCGGCAGCGGCCACCGGGGGGCGATGGTCGCCGAGCTGAGCGCCCGCTACTCCCGGGACTACGACATCGTCGCGCCGACGTCGATGGCCGAGGCGATGACTCGGCTGATGACTGCTCGGGAGCAGGGCGTGCCCATCGCGATGGTGGTATGCGAGTACGTCACCGACGGGGAAAAGGCGACGGATGTCTTCGCCCAGCTGCAGAAGTTCGTGCCGAGCTCGCGAAGACTCGTCCTCGTCCCGGCCGACCGTTTCCGGGGGTCGGTCGCGTCGATGCGGCGAAGCCTCGCTGACGGCAACATCGACGGCTACCTCATGCTGCCGCAGGGACCTCGGGACGAGGAATTCCACGCTGCCATCAGTGAACTGCTGTCCGACTGGGGCTGGTCGGTCAACCTCCCCGAGATCGACGGCATCCGGATCGTCGCGGACGGACCGAGCGCCGACGTGTCCCGGATCCGGGACTACCTGGACCGAATGGGCCTGCCCAGCCACATCTTCCCGACCGACAGCGAGGTGGGTCGCGAGGTCATCGCGCTGGTCGGGGATGACTACCGGCTCCCCCTCGTGCACGCTCGGCAGGCCGAGGCCGTCGTGTCGAACCCGTCGATCGCCGACCTGGGTTCGTTCATGTACGGGACGCCGCAGGACATCGATGCCGGCGCCATCTGCGACCTTCTCGTCGTCGGTGGCGGGCCGGCCGGACTCGGTGCGGCGGTCTACGGGGCGAGTGAGGGGCTGGACACCCTCGTTCTGGACGCCGGACCGATCGGCGGGCAGGCCGGCACCAGTTCGATGATCCGCAACTACCTCGGCTTCCCCCGCGGCATCTCCGGGATGCGTCTGGCGCAGCGCGCCCGGATGCAGGCGACCCGCTTCGGCGCCCGGTTCCTCACTGGGTGGGCGGTGTCCGAGCTGGTTCCCGGTGTCGACGGCGCACCACACCAGATCCGTGTCGGTGACACCGTGCTGTACGGCCGGACCGTCCTCATCGCCACCGGGGTGGACTACCGGCGCCTCGGGGTCCCGGCCATCGAGGAGCTCGTCGGGCGGGGCGTCAACTACGGGGCGGCCACGAGTACAGCCCGCGAGATGACGAAGAAGCCGGTCTACATCGTCGGGGGCGGTAACAGTGCCGGTCAGGCTGCCGTGCACCTCGCCCGGTTCGCCGAGTCGGTGACCATCGTCATCCGCCGGTCCGCCCTGACCGAGACCATGTCCTCCTACCTGATCCGGGAGATCGAGGGGAACCCGCGGATCAGGGTCCGCCCGTGCACCGGGGTCGCAGACGGCGGTGGCGACGGCCATCTGCGGTGGCTCAGGTTGCGGGACCTCAACTCCCTGGCCGAGGAGGAGGTGGCTGCCAAGGGCCTGTACCTGCTGCTCGGCGCCGATCCGACGTGCGGCTGGTTGCCGGCTGCGGTGGCCCGCGACGAGAAGGGCTTCATCCTCGCCGGCGCCGACACCCCGTGGCAGTCGTGGGTGGGGGGCCGCCCGCCCGAGCCGTTCACGACCACGGTCCCGGGGGTCTACGTCGCCGGGGACATCCGCTGCGGCTCGATGAAGCGGGTTGCCGCGGCGAGCGGAGAGGGCTCGGCCGTCGTCCCCTTGGTCCACGCCCACCTGGCGTCTGCGTCCATCAGCTGAGCCACGTAGCCTAGAGGGCATGCTCGTTGCCTTCTCAGTTGCCCCGTCCCTGTCCGACGAGGACGGCTCGGTCCACCGGGCGGTCGCCGAGGCGGTTCGCATCGTCCGGGACTCGGGTCTGCCCAACCGGACTGATGCGATGTTCACGACGATCGAGGGGGAGTGGGACGAGTGCTTGGCCGTCGTCAAGGCGTGCTGCGACAAACTCGCCGAGGCCAGCCCTCGTATCTCCCTCGTTCTCAAGGCCGACATCCGACCGGGGCACACCGGGCAGCTGACGGCCAAGGTCGAACGGATCGAGTCGGCTCTGCGTGATGGCTGACCCCATCCCGTATGCCGAAACCTGGCGGATCCGGCTCGAGATGGACGAGCCGGATGGTGTTGTGGCAGTGGGGGTTTCGCCCGGCGAGGAGGTGCTGGGCTTCGCCAGCGGCGGCCCGTCGCAAGAGGCCGACCCTGCCTGTGCGTGGGAGTTGTACGCGGTCAATGTCGTCCGTGCGGCATACGGAACCGGTCTGGGGCACGACCTGGTCGCGGCCGTGACCAGGGACCGGCCCAGCCACCTATGGGTCCTCGTCGAGAACTCGCGCGCTCGGGCGTTCTATGCCAAGGAGGGCTACGTCGCTGACGGTGCCGAGAGGATGCACGAGGCCAGCGGCTGCCTCGAGATCCGGATGGTCCGGTGCGGCACGGCGCCGCTGGGCTAGCCTGCGGCCGTGCCGAGCATCCGCCTGCCGTTCGACCCGATCACCCGGGCTGCCCAGCTGTGGGTGCAGCGATGGGGCAAGGGGTCGCAGGCGGTCCCGATGGCGACGGCCACCTCGGTCATGCGGGTGCAGCAGCTGCTGCTCACCGACTACGACGCGATCTGTGCCCGGTACGGCTTGAGCTTCGCCCGCTACGAGGCGCTCGTGCTCCTCGCCTTCAGCCGTGAGGGGCGACTGGGGATGACCAAGATCGGCCATCGGCTCATGGTCCATCCGACGAGTGCGACCAACATCGTCCAACGCCTGCACACGCAAGGTTTC
>JBDTBX010000406.1:0-9595 GCA_039923915.1 Nostocoides sp.
GGCCGCCTCGCAACATGGTGCAGACCGCCTACTGGTACCTGCACACCGACCAGTTCCGATATGACCAGTTCGGCGCCGACACGCTGGCGGCCCAGACCGGTAAAGGCCAGTTGGCCGGCAAGACGACCGCCGACGTGATCGCTCAGTCTGCCCGCTTGGGCTGGATGCCCTCCTACCCGACCTTCGATCGCAATCCACTGGTGATCGCTGCCCAGGCTCGTGAGGCGGGCAAGACGACCAAGGATTACGTGGTCGAGGAGTTGACGGCCGGGCGACTCAACTTTGCGGCCGAGGACCCCGACGCGCCGGAGAACTTCCCCCGCGTGCTGTCGCTGTGGCGCTCCAACCTGTTTGGTTCGTCGGCCAAAGGAAACGAATACTTCTACAACCATCTCCTGGGGACCTCGCACACCGTCAGCGCTACGGAGACGGCCGAACGGTTCCGTCCCAAGGAAGTCAAGTGGCATGACGAGGCGCCGATCGGCAAGCTCGATCTGATGACGACGCTCGACTTCCGGATGACGACGTCCACGCTGCTCTCGGACATCGTGTTGCCCGCCGCGACGTGGTACGAAAAGCACGACCTGTCCACGACGGACATGCATCCCTTCGTCAACTCATTCAACCCGGCAATTTCCCCGCCCTGGGAGTCGCGCACCGACTGGGATGCGTGGCAGCAGATCTCGCAGGTCTTCAGCCGGTTGGCCGTGCGTCACCTCGGCAAGCAGACCGATGTGGTCGCCGTTCCGCTGACTCACGACACGCCGGACGCGATGGCATCGCCGCATGGGCACGTTCGCGACTGGAAGTACGGCGAGTGCGAGCCGGTTCCGGGCGTGACCATGCCCAAGATCGTGGAAGTCGAGCGTGACTACACGGCCATCGGCGACATGATGCGGGCCATCGGCCCACTGATGGACACCATGGGCGCCACCACCAAGGGCGTCACCTACGAGCTGAGCCGCGAGATCGCCGAACTCAAGGCGAAGAACGGCGTCGTCCGGGGCGGTCCGGCTGACGGCCGGCCCGACATCCTTCACGACATTCAGGCGTGCGAGATGATTCTGGCTCTGTCCGGAACCACCAACGGACATCTGGCCACCGAGGGGTTCAAGACGCTCGAGAAGCGCACCGGCCAGCTCATGCACGACCTGGCTTCCGAGCACGAAGGCAAACGCATCACCTTCGCCGACACCCAGCGCGGTCCCGTCCCGGTGATCACGTCTCCCGAATGGTCCGGTTCCGAAAGCGGCGGTCGCAGGTATTCGCCGTTCACGATCAATGTTGAGCGACTCAAACCGTGGCACACGTTGACCGGACGCCAACACTTTTACCTCGACCACGATTGGATGACTGAGCTCGGCGAGGGCCTGCCCACCTTCCGCCCCCCGCTGGACATGACCGCGCTCTTCCACGAGCCTGCAATCGGCGCGACACCGAGCAACGGCGTCTCGGTCCGTTATCTCACGCCGCACAACAAATGGTCGATCCACTCCGAGTACCAGGACAACTTGTTCATGCTCTCGCTGTTCCGTGGCGGTCCCGGCATCTGGATGAGCCCGCAGGACGCGGAGAAGATCGGCGTGAAGGACAACGAGTGGATCGAAGCGAGCAACCGCAACGGGGTGGTCAACGCTCGAGCCATCATCTCGCACCGGATGCCTGAGGGGACGGTGTTCATGTATCACGCACAGGACCGCCTCATCGACATGCCTGTCTCCGAGACGACCGGGCAGCGTGGAGGCAACCACAACTCGCTGACCCGACTGATGATCAAACCCACCCACATGATCGGCGGCTACGCCCAACAGTCGTTCGCCTTCAACTACATGGGTCCCACCGGTAACCAACGTGACGAGGTCACCGTGATTCGGCGCCGCAACCAGGAGGTGAGGTACTGATGAAGGTCATGGCCCAGATGGCAATGGTGATGAACCTCGACAAGTGCATCGGATGTCACACCTGTTCGGTCACGTGCAAGCAGGTGTGGACCAACAAGTCCGGATCCGAACACATCTGGTTCAACAACGTGGAAACACGGCCCGGCCAAGGCTACCCAAAGACCTATGAAGACCAGGAGAAGTGGAAAGGTGGCTGGACGCTCAACAAGCGCGGAAAGCCCAAGCTCAGAGCCGGCGGCCGGTTGAAGAACCTCGCCACCATCTTCGCCAACCCGAACCTGCCCGGCATCGACGACTATTACGAACCGTGGACCTACGACTACGAAAATCTGACGACGGCGCCGGCCCAGGAGCACCTGCCGGTGGCGCGCCCCAAGTCCTTGTTGACTGGCGAAGACACGAAGATCTCGTGGTCGTCGAACTGGGACGACAACCTCGCCGGCTCGGTCGAGCACGGCCACAATGACCCGATCCTCAAACAGGTCGGTGACAAGATCAAGTTCGAGTATGAGCAGGCGTTCATGTTCTACCTGCCGCGGATCTGTGAACATTGCCTGAACCCGTCGTGCGTGGCCTCTTGCCCAACCGGCGCAATCTACAAGCGTGAAGAGGATGGCATCGTCTTGGTCGACCAAGACCGGTGCCGCGGTTGGCGACAATGCGTGAGCGGATGTCCGTACAAGAAGATGTACTTCAACCACAAGACCGGCAAAGTCGAGAAGTGCACATTTTGCTTCCCGCGGATCGAGCTCGGTCAGCCGACGATCTGCTCCGAGACCTGCGTCGGGCGGCTGCGCTACCTCGGGTTGATGCTCTACGACCAGGATCGGGTGCTGGAGGCCGCCTCGACGCCTGATGAGCATGGTCTCTACGAGGCACAACGAGACGTGTTCCTGGACCCCAAGGACCCCGAGGTGATCCGTCAGGCGCGACTCGCCGACATCCCTGAAGACTGGATCGAGGCCGCCCAGCGCTCACCGATCTGGGCGCTGATCAACCAATACAAGGTCGCCCTGCCGCTACACCCGGAATACCGCACGATGCCGATGGTTTGGTACATCCCACCGCTCTCACCGGTCGTGGACGCGGTCAGCGAGACCGGCGAGGACGGCGAGCGCAAGGAGAACCTGTTCAACGCGATCGACCGTCTGCGGATCCCGATCGAGTACCTTGCGGGTCTCTTCACTGCTGGCGACACCGCGCCGGTGGACAAAGTACTGCGCACGTTGGCCGCGATGCGTTCCTACATGCGTGACATCAACATGGGCTGGGACGAGGACGAGTCCATCGCCGAGTCAGTTGGCATGTCCGGGCAGGAGATCAAGGACATGTATCGACTACTCGCCATCGCCAAGTATGAAGAGCGATACGTCATTCCTCCCGCACACTATGAGGACGCCCACAAGCTGGAGAACATCGCCACCGAGTGCTCCCTGAACGTCGATGGCGGACCCGGCATGGGCGGTATGGATGGGTCGTTCGGCGTCGACGCCGACAGGGGCGCTGATCGCGCTGTGGGCAGCTTCGAGGGGCCCGGGCGTCCCGAAGGAGTGCGGATCAACCTGCTCAACTGGGACGGTCAAGGCACCCCCGATGGGATCTTTCCGACGTCGCACAAGACACCCGGAACCTCAATCGAATCCGGAGACCACGTATGAGGTCGCGTATTCCCGCCCTCAAGTTCTCGCCGGACCAGCTGACCCGTGCCTGGCAATCTGCCTCGATCTTGATGGATTACCCGGGCGAGGCGCTCGTCGGACGGCTGGACCTGCTGAGCGACGTGGCCGCGTCGCTACCAGCCGCACTCGGTGCCGGCCTGCAGTCAACGATCGACCACCTTCGAAACCAGCCACTGTTGGACTCCCGGAGCGACTACGTCGACACCTTCGACACCCGTCGGCGCGGCTGCCTCTTCCTGACCTACTTCTCCAACGGCGAGACCAGGAAACGGGGCCTGGCTCTGCTGCGGATCAAGCAGGTCTACACCAAGGCCGGGCTCGTCCTCACCGAAGATCAACTGCCCGACCATCTGTGCGTTGTGCTCGAGTTCGCCGCGACGACCGACCAACAGGCCGGTGTCAAGATCATCTTGGACAACCGTGCGGGTCTCGAGCTGCTTCGCCTCCATCTGGTCGAGATCGGCTCCCCATGGAGGGGCGCGTTGGAATCGGTCTGCGCAACGCTGCCGGCGCTGAAAGGCAAAGACCACGAGGCGGTCGAACGGTTGATCGCCATGGGACCCGAAGACGAGCAAGTTGGGCTCAACCCCTATGGAATGCCTGACTTGGCACCGATGCCAGGAGGCGCATGATGGAGGGCACGCTGGACACGTTCTTGTGGCTGATCTTCCCCTACATCTGTCTCACGATTTTCGTCTTGGGCCACATCGCGCGTTATCGCTACGACAAGTTCGGCTGGACGTCGCGATCGAGCCAAATGTATGAAAGCAGGATCCTGCGCTGGGCCAACCCGATGTTCCACTTCGGCATCCTGGCCGTCTTCTTCGGCCATGTGATGGGCCTGGGTATCCCGAAGAGCTGGACCGACGCCGTCGGCATCTCGAACGAGCTGTATCACGTCATGGCGATCTCCGTGGGTGCAGTGGCCGGTGTATGCACCATCGTGGGACTCATCGGGCTGCTCTATCGGCGTCGCTTCACCAAGGCCGTGATGGGAGTCACCACCAAGATGGACAAGTTGATGTACCTGATGCTTGCCGTCGTGATCCTGACCGGTCTGATCAACACGGGCTCAGGCGTCGTAGGGGCCTACAACTATCGCGAAGGCGTGTCAGTCTGGTTCCGCAGCATCTTCTACTTCGACCCGCAGCCTCACCTGATGGTCGACGCGCCACTAAGTTTCAAGCTCCACGGCATCTTGGCCATCTCCTTGTTCGCCGTGTGGCCCTTCACTCGCCTGGTTCACGCGTTCACCGCCCCGTTGGGCTATCTCTTCCGCCCCTACATCCTTTACCGCAGCCGTGATGATCACGAAGGATCACGCTCACGTCGACGCGGCTGGGACAAAGTTGACACCATCCCGCGCCGTCGATAACGGCTTGCGGGTGCAGTGAATCGCCCAGAGCATCCCTCAAGTCCGGATGCTTCAACGTGCACGGCGGCACCGACGATCCGCCGCCGCTGTCGCCCAGGTGGGACTTCCTCCCTTGGGCACGGTCAGATGTGGCAGGGTGGCGCGGTGGTGATGGGGACAAAGCGAGAGGGCGCGGCGCACCCGGACCACAAGGATCGCCCGAACATCGGGGCCCTCACCGGGTTGCGGTCCCTCGCCGCGGTGTGGGTGGTCCTCTTCCACTTCCGTGGCGATCTCATCGCCCTGGCGCCCTGGCTCGCCCCGGCCAACCGGTTCATGGCCGCCGGCTATCTGGGTGTTGACCTGTTCTTCCCGCTTTCGGGCTTCGTGCTCGCCTACAACTACGCCGACTCGATGCGGCACTGGTCCACGCGCGATGCCATCGGGTTCCTCCGCAATCGGGTTGCCCGCGTCTGGCCGGTCCACGTCGTCACCCTGCACATCGACCTGGCGATGGCGGTCACGGCCGGGGCGATGGGCATCGGCGAGGGTGGCCATCGGCGCACCCTCGCGGCATACGTCGAGAACCTGTTCATGGTCCACTACTGGCGGAACGACCGGCCGTCGTTCAACGCACCGGCCTGGTCGATCAGCGCCGAGTTCCTCGCCTATCTGGCCGCGCCGGTCATCTTCCTCCTCCTTTCTCGGGTCGTCCGCGCGCGGTCGGCCCTGCTCGGGGCATTCCTCTCGTATGCCGCGATGCTGGTCATCTTCGCCACCGTCGCCCTGCCCAACGGCAACCTCGAACACCTGCCTTGGGTACGCATTGGTGGGGAGTTCCTCGGCGGGGTCTTCCTCTGCCTTGCCTGGCTGCGCGGCCGGTGGGCGATGGGCCGAGTGGCCGGACCACTCGCCCTCGTCATCGTCCTGGTGGTCGCCATCGTCCCTGCTGCGACCGGCGGGCACTACTGGATGGCCCTGCCCCTCGGTCTCGTCGTCGGGACCTTGGCACCGGCGACCGGGTGGCTCGCGCGATGGCTGGCAACGCGCAGTATGGTCCTGGCGGGGGAGGCGTCCTACTGCCTCTACATGACGCACTGGCTGTTGCGTGACGTCGTGGGCTGGCTCAGTGACTGGGGGGACGATGCCTGGTGGAGGGCCGTGCTGGCTCTCGGCGCGACTGTGCTCGTCCTGGCCGGGGCGGCGTGGCTGTTGCACGTGCTCGTGGAACGACCGGCCCGCCGCCTGCTCCGCACCCCGCCGGGCCGGGCCGCTGTTTCGCCGGCCAGGCTCGGCTCAACCGGCTTCGCAAGGAGAACGTCGTGACCGTCCAGCTCGGCTCGGTCGGACTGTGGACGGCGGCACTCGACGGTGTCCCCGCCGGCCACGTCGTGGACGTGGTTGCCGAACTCGACGAACAGGGCTGGGGGTCGCTGTGGTTCGGGGAGGCCTGGGGTCGTGAGGCCTTCACGGCGGCCCAGCTGTACCTGGGCGCATCGACGCGAATCGTGGTCGGCACCGGCATCGCGAACATCTACGGTCGCGACCCGGTCGCCGCGACGGCCGCCGCCCGAACCCTGCACGCGCGACACCCGGACCGCTTCGTCATCGGTCTGGGCGTGTCGCACGCCCCGCTCGTCGAGCGCCTCCGCGGCCACGCCTATGGCAAGCCGGTGACCGCCCTGCGCGAGTACCTGGACGCGATGGACCGCGCCCCGGCCCTCGTAGCTGGCGAGAAGGAGCTGCCTCCGCGGGTGCTCGCAGCGCTCGGACCTCGGATGCTCGCGCTGGCCCGCGACCGGACCGAGGGCGCCCACCCCTACCTCGTGTCACCGGAGCACACTGCGAACGCCCGACAGATCCTCGGCGGCGACGCCCTGCTCATCGTCGAGCAGGCTGCGATCGTCGACCCGGCCGCGGACCGCGACGGGTCGATCTGGCAGGTCCGCGCGCACGCGCACCTCAACCTGTACACGGGCCTGGCGAACTACCGCGCCTCATGGCGTCGACAAGGCTTCGTCGATGAGGATTTCGTCCGCGGCGGGAGCCTACGCCTGGCCCAGGCCATGGTTCCTCGAGGTGTCGAGGCCACCCGGATGCGGGTCAAAGAGCACCTGGACGCGGGCGCGACGTCCGTCGTCGTGCAGGTGCTCGGCCCCGACCTTTTCACCCCACCGCGAGCGGACTGGGCGATGCTGGCCGCCGCACTTCTCTGACCGGATGAGCCCTGATCAGCCCGGGTCGGGCGGCCAGACGGCGAAGTCCCAGGCCGCAGCAAGCCCCCCGGCATACGGCGTCGGGTCCAGGCCGTGTTCGACGAGCCACTCGGCGCGGCAGTGGGTGCCCTCGTAGCGGTCGCTGCGGTCGCAGACGAGCGACACGATGCTGCCGCGCTCGCCGTGTTCAGCCATCTCGCAGGCCAGCTGCAGGGCTCCGAAGATGTTGGTGCCGGTCGAGGGGCCGGCCTGGATCCCGGTCCGCTCGCGGAGCAGCTGCATGGCCGCGACCGAGCCGGCGTCGGGGACGCAGATCATCGCGTCGATGACGTGCGGGCGGAAGCTGGGCTCGACGCGGGGGCGGCCGATCCCCTCGATGCGCGACCCGTGCAGTGGACCGGGCGCCTCTCCGGCCCACGCCGAGTGGAAGGCCGACCCCTCGGGGTCGACCACGCACAGTTGGGTCGTCGAGTTGGCCTGGTAGCGGATGAACCGGCCGATCGTCGCGCTCGTCCCCCCCGTACCGGCACCGACGACGACCCAACGCGGCAGGGGGTGCGGCTCACGAGCCAGCTGCTCGAAGATCGACTCGGCGATGTTGTTGTTGCCGCGCCAGTCGGTCGCCCGCTCGGCATTGGTGAACTGGTCGAGGTAGATCCCGCCGGCCTCGTCGGCCAGTCGCTGCCCCACGGCATACACCGTCGCCGGGTCCTGAACGAGGTGACACGTTCCGCCGGTGCGCTCGATGAGGGCGATCTTCTCCGGCGAGGTGGTGACGGCCATGACCGCGACGAACGGCAACCCCAGCATCCGCGCAAAGTAGGCCTCGCTCACGGCAGTCGATCCGCTGCTCGCCTCGACAATCGTTGTCCCAGAACGGATCTGGCCATCAACGAGTCCGTACAAGAAGAGTGAGCGGGCCAGCCGGTGCTTGAGGCTCCCGGTCGGGTGGGTCGACTCGTCCTTGAGGTAGAGCTCGGCCGTGTGTGCCCCGGGCAACGGCACCCGGATGAGGTGGGTGTCGGCGCTGCGGTGCGCATCGGCCTGGATGAGGCGCACTGCATCGGTGACCCATTGACGATCTGAGGCACTCGGCATACGGGCCATCATGCTGCAACGGCCGCCCGCTAGCGTGGGCCGCACTCGGCAGACCCCTGACCCAAAGGAGAACCCGTGCAGGCTTGGCGCGTTCATGTACTCGGCGAACCCAAGGATGTCCTGACCCGCGAGGAGATCCAGGCGCCGCGCGCCGCCGCCGGCGAACTCGTCGTCCGGGTGCTGGCGGCCGCCGCGAACTTCCCCGACGCCCTGCTCTGTCGCGGTCAGTACCAAGTCAAGCCGCCGCTGCCCTTCACTCCCGGCGTCGAGCTCTGCGGCGAGGTCACCGAGGTCGGTGACGGCGTGAAGGGCTGGAAGGTCGGCGACCGGGTGATCGGGAACCCCGAGTTCCCCACCGGCGGATTCGCGGATTATGCCGTGCTGCTGGGAGTCAAGGCGCTGCCGGCTCCGAGCTCGCTCGATGACGCGGAGGCGTCCGGTCTGCTCATCGGCTACCAGACCGGCTGGTTCGGGCTGCACCGCCGGGCCAACCTCCAGCCCGGCGAGACCCTCCTCGTCCACGCCGCCGCGGGTGGCGTCGGGAGTGCGGCGGTCCAGCTCGGCAAGGCCGGCGGGGCCCGGGTCATCGGGGTGGCCGGCGGCCCCGACAAGGCGGACTACGTGCGGGCCCTCGGGGCCGACGTGGTCGTCGACCGTCGTGCCGAGGACTTCGTCGAGGTCGTCAACCAGGTGACCGGCGGCAAGGGCGCCGACGTCATCTATGACCCGGTCGGCGGCTCGACCTACGAGAAGTCGACCAAGTGCGTCGCCTTCGAGGGGCGGATCCTCGTCATCGGCTTCGCCGGCGGGACCATCCAGGCGCCGGGGCTCAACCACGCGCTCATCAAGAACTACTCGATCCTCGGCCTGCACTGGGGCCTGTATGCCGTGAAGAACCCGGCGCTCATCGGCCAGTGCCACGCCGAGCTGACCCGGATGGCTGCTGACGGCAAGGTCAAGCCGCTGGTGAGCGAACGGCTCGGGCTGGACGCCGTCCCGGACGGGGTGCAACGGCTCGCCGATGGCAAGACGGTCGGCCGGCTCGTCTTCCTACCCTGAGCCGTTCATCGGGCGTTCAGTGGAGGCGACCTGGGTGACGTGAGCGAACATCTCGCGCACCCGGTCTCTGGGCAGGCCCTAGCAGGTCGTGAGGTAGGCCGGCTCGCTGCCGCCGTAGTGCGAGGTGTTCCCGACCGTTGTCGGAGTCACAGTCATCCTGGAGCTCGGTGTCACACAGGCCGATGAAGGCGCCGAGCGCGACCAGTTCGCCGGGGCTTCGTGGTGAGAAGTCGGTGAGGACCTGGGAACGGACGAGGTAGGCCGCCCACTTGCCCCGCGAGATGGCAA
>JBDTBX010000407.1:0-8817 GCA_039923915.1 Nostocoides sp.
TCTGGCGTTTGGTGCGCAGGGCACGCAGTGCTTTGGTGACGTTCATCCGGGTGTTCGAGGGTGAGATGACCGTGTCGATGTAGCCGCGCTCGGCCGCGATGTACGGGTTGGCCAGGGTCGCCTCGTAGTCCTCGATCAGCCCGCGCCGGACCGACTCGACGTCCTCACCAGCGGCGACCGCGTCGGCAATGCGCTTGCGGTGCAGGATGTTCACCGCACCCTGGGCGCCCATCACGGCGATCTGCGCGGTCGGCCAGGCCAGGTTGATGTCGGCCCCGAGGTGCTTGGACCCCATCACGTCGTACGCGCCGCCATAGGCCTTGCGGGTGATCACGGTGACCTTGGGGACGGTCGCCTCGGCATAGGCGTAGATCAGCTTGGCGCCCCGCCGGATGATGCCGTCCCACTCCTGGGAGGTCCCCGGCAGGAACCCCGGCACGTCGACGAAGGTCAGCACCGGCACGTTGAAGCAATCGCACGTCCGCACGAACCGGGCCGCCTTCTCCGACGCGTCGATGTCGAGCGTCCCAGCGAGCTGCATCGGCTGGTTGGCCACGATCCCGACCGAGCGTCCCTCGATCCGGGCGAACCCGACGACGAGGTTCGGCGCGAACAACGGCTGCACCTCGAGGAACTCGCCGTCGTCCACGACATGGGCGATGACCGTCAACATGTCGTACGGCACGTTCGCCGAGTCCGGGATGAACGTGTCGAGGAACCTGTCCTCGTCGGTGACGGCGAGGTCGTTCTCCTGCTCGTAGGCCGGCGGGTCCTCCAGGTTGTTCGACGGCAGGTAGGAGAGCAGCGCCTTGACGTACTCGATGGCGTCGGCCTCGTCCTCGCCCATGTAGTGCGCCACGCCGGACCGGGTGTTGTGGGTCCGCGCGCCGCCGAGCTCCTCCATGCCGACGTCCTCGCCGGTCACCGTCTTGATCACGTCGGGCCCGGTGATGAACATGTGTGAGGTCTGGTCGACCATGACGGTGAAGTCGGTGATGGCGGGGGAGTAGACCGCCCCGCCCGCACAGGGTCCCATGATGAGCGAGATCTGCGGGATCACACCGGACGCGTGCACGTTGCGCCGGAAGATCTCCCCGTAGAGGCCGAGGGAGACCACACCCTCCTGGATCCGCGCGCCGCCGGAGTCGTTGAGGCCCACGACCGGGCAGCCGATCTTCATGGCGAAGTCCATGACCTTGACGATCTTCTCCCCGAACACCTCGCCCAACGAGCCGCCGAACACCGTGAAGTCCTGGGCGAAGACGGCGATCGTCCGCCCGTCGACCGTCCCGTAGCCGGTGACCACGCCGTCGCCGTAGGGCCGGGACTGGTCCTGCCCGAACGCCGTGCTCCGGTGCCGCGCGTACTTGTCCATCTCGACGAACGACCCCTCGTCGAGCAGCAGGTGCAGGCGCTCGCGGGCGGTCTTCTTGCCACGCGCGTGCTGCGTGTCGACGGCCCGCTCCGACCCGGCGTGGGCTACCTCGGCCACTCGCCGCTTGAGGTCGGCCAGCTTGCCGGCCGTGGTCGTGAGGTCGGGTCCGGCTTCAGGGGCCGGCGTCTCGGGACGGGGTGCGGCACTGGGCATGGGCGGCAGCCTAACCAGCGCGCGACGGGGTCGCGCAGCGAGCATGAGCAGGCTCACCTACCCTTGCCGGAATGGAGCACACGTCCTTGTCGGCAGCCAGGATCACGGCCGCGCTGGACGAGCGGCCGAGCCCGTATGCCGCGGTGCAGGTTCACCCGCGGGTCGCCTCGACCAACGCCGTGGTCCGGCTCGACCCCCAGCTCTGGGTCCCGGTCGTGGCCGACGAGCAGACAGGGGGCCGGGGTCGGCTGGGGCGGGGTTGGTCGACGCCTCCGGGGACGGCCATCGCCATCTCTGTCCTCGTCCCGGCCACCCACCGCCCGGCCTGGCTGCCGCTCGCGGCCGGGCTCGCGGTCCAGCGGGCAGTCGCCGACGTCACCGGTCTGCAGGCGGTCCTCAAGTGGCCCAACGACGTGCTCCTGCCGACCGACGAGGACCGCAAGGTGGGCGGCATCCTGTGCGAGCTGCTCCCCGAGGGCGTCGTCGTCGGCACTGGCGTCAACGTTGCCCAGACGCGGGAGGAGCTGCCCGTCGCCACGGCGACCTCGCTCGCCCTCGGCGGTGCCCCACGTGTGGACCGCGAGCATCTCCTCGCGGCATACCTTCACCACCTCGCTGACCTGCACGGACGCCTCTCCCGGGGCGACGCCGGAGTGCGGGACGACTACCTCGTCGTATGCCGCACGCCCGGGTCCGACGTCGACGTGCACCTCCCGGACGGATCCCATCTCCTCGGGCGCGCGACGGGCGTCGACGCACAGGGCAGACTGGTCGTGGGCGGCGCCGACGGCGAGCACCGGGTCGCCGCCGGAGACGTCGTCCACGTCCGGCCGACGCGCAACCCTCAGGAGTGAGCGTGGACCAGGCCGGCCAGGAGGCGGAGTCGATCACGGCCCGCCTGCTCGGGCACTCGGCCCGGCTGCGCCCGCAGGACGTCTCCGCCGACGCCGGTGTCCCGCTGTCGGCGGCGCGCGACTTCTGGCACGCCCTCGGCTTCCCGGTCGTCGAGGACGAGGAGGCGGTCTTCACCCAGGCCGATGCCCGGGCCCTCAAGCAGGCCACCGACCTGATCGCCCTGTCGGGGGTGGAGCCGCAAGTCGCCCTGGCCATGACCCGGGCCTTCGCGCGCACGACCGACCGGCTCGCCGTCTGGCAGACCCAGTTGATGGCCGAGGCGCTGACCCCGCCCGAGCAGGAGGCCGAGCTCGAGGAGAAGGACGCCCGGGCGGTGACCGACCGGGCGATCGCCATCGCCGCGGGTGACCGGCTCGCCGAGCTGGCCGACGTCATGGAGCCATTGCTCGTCTATGCGTGGCGGCGGCACCTCGTCGCGGCCATCGACCGGATGGCCGCCGACGCCGACCCGGGCGCCGAGAGTGCCGTGGGGATCCCGGTCCGGGTGATCGGCTTCGCCGACCTGGTCAACTTCACGGCCCTCGTCCGCCGGATGACCGAGCGGCAGCTTGCCGTCCTGGTGCAGCGCTTCGAGATGCTGGCGACCGACGTCATCACGGCGCACGGCGGCCGGGTGATCAAGACGGTGGGCGACGAGGTGCTCTTCGTCCACGCCGAGCCCTCGGCGGCGGCCGCGATCGCCCTCGACCTCGTCGACGGCATGACCGAGGATGCCCTCCTGCCCGACGTGCGCGTCGCGATGGCCTACGGACCGGTCGTCTCCCGGCTCGGCGACGTGTTCGGGACGACGGTCAACCGGGCGTCCCGGATGACCGCTGTCACCCCGCCCGGCAAGGTCTGGGTCGACGATGCCCTGACCCGTCGCCTCGCCTCGACGAGCGGCTTCAGCATGCGCACGACCCGCCGCCGCAACCTGCGCGGCATCGGGGCGGTCACGCCCAGCGAACTGTCCCGTGCCCTCGGCACCCGCCCCCGCCAGGAGACCCCGTGACCGATCCCGACAGCACGCCCGGCCCGCTGGACGCGCCCGTCCCGCTCGTCCGGGTCGAGCGGCATGGCGTCGGCGGCCATGTCGCCGAGCTGGTCCTGGACCGCCCGTCGGCGATGAACGCGGTCTCCACCGCGATGGCACGGGCCATCGCGGCGGCCACGGAGGAGATCGCCGCCGACCCGACGATCCGCTGCGTCGTGCTCAGTTCGACGCACCCGAAGGCGTTCTGCGTCGGGGCCGACCTCAAGGAACGCAGTTCCTTCACCGATGAGGACCTGCGCGCGCAGCGGCCGGTGGCGCGGGCGGCATACGGCGGTGTCCTGCGGATGCCGCAGCCCGCCATCGCCGCCGTCGACGGCTACGCACTCGGCGGCGGGCTCGAACTGGCCCTCGCGTGCGACCTCATCGTCCTTGGCGACGGGGCCGTCGTCGGTCTGCCGGAGGTGTCGGTCGGGGTCATCCCCGGCGGCGGTGGCACCCAGTTGCTGACCCGGCGGGTCGGCTGGTCCCGAGCTGCCTCGCTGATCTTCACCGCCCGCCGCCTCGACGCGGCGTCGGCCCTGGCCCTCGGAGTCGTCGACGAGGTCGTTCCCGCGGGCTCGGCCCGCGACCGGGCCCTGGAGCTGGCCACAGGGATCGCGGCCAACTCGCCCGTCGGGCTGCGCCAGGCCAAGCGCGCCATGCGCGTCGGCTTCGGCCTACCGCTCGAGGACGCGCTCGACGTCGAGGACGCAGCCTGGGCGGTCACCGCCTTTTCCGCCGACCGGGCCGAGGGTGTGGCGGCGTTCAACGAGAAGCGCGCCCCGCGGTGGCCCGAGGGGTAACGGGCCTTCGGTACCGGTACGCCCTACGATCGAGACCATGACCCGCGTGCTGCTGGCCGAGGACGACCCGGCGATCTCCGAGCCGCTCGCCCGCGCGCTGCGGCGCGAGAACTATGACGTCGAGGTGTTCGAGGACGGCCAGAGTGCCCTCGACGCCGCCAGCACCCAACCGGACCTCATCGTCCTCGACCTGGGGTTGCCCGTCCTGGACGGTCTGGAGGTCTGTCGGCGGATCCGGACGGCCGGCCACACCTTCCCCGTCCTCATCCTCACCGCCCGCGCCGATGAGGTCGACACCGTCGTGGGGCTGGACGCCGGCGCCGACGACTACGTCACCAAGCCGTTCCGGCTCGCCGAGCTGCTCGCGCGCGCCCGGGCACTGCTCCGCCGCAAGATGGTCGATGCCTCCGCGGCTCCGATCCACGAGCTCGTCCGGATGGACCTGGACGGCCATCGTGCCTTCTTCGCCGACGAGGAGCTCCAGCTCACCGCCAAGGAGTTCGAGCTGCTGCGCGTGCTCGTCCGGGAGTCGGGCAAGGTGGTCTCCCGCGAGCAGCTGATGCGTGAGATCTGGGACACCGTCTGGCTCGGTTCGACCAAGACCCTCGACATGCACATCTCGGTCCTGCGCCGCAAGCTCGGCGACGACGCGACCAACCCTCGCTACATCACCACCGTCCGCGGCGTCGGCTTCCGGTTCGACCCCAGCCAGAGCTGACGGCGCGGCGTGCGCCAGCAGTTGCTGCGGTCGACGCTCCTCGCGGTCGGGGTCGCCCTCGTCGTCGTCTCCGTCCCGGCACTGGCCCTGGTCGTGTTCATCGGCACCCGCAGCCCCGCCGAGCGGCAGGGGGTCGTCGACCACACGATGACGGGCGGTGCCGTGGCCGCGATGGTCGCCGTCCCTGTGGTGCTGGCCGCGGTGGCGCTCGGAGCCGGCGCGTGGATCGCCTGGCGGCTGGCGGCCCGGTTCTCCGAGCCGATCATCGCGCTGGCCGACCGCGCCGAGCGGCTGGGCGCGGGCGAGTCGCGCTTCCAGCCCCTGGACTCCGGGATCCCGGAGGTGGACCGGGTCAGCGACGTGCTCTCCGACAGTGCGCGTTCGCTCACCACCTCTCTCGCCGCCGAGCGCGACTTCGCGTCGGACGCCTCACACCAGCTGCGGACCCCGCTCACCGCCCTGCTCATGCGCCTCGACGAGGTGGCAACGACCGACGACCTCGACGTCGTCCGGGAGGAGGCCGGGATCGCGATCGCCCAGGTCGAGCGGCTCACCAAGGTCGTCGACGACCTGCTCGCGCGCAGCCGTCGCCACGAACAGGCGCCGTCCACCGTGTCGCTCGACTCGGTCATCGCCGCGCTGCAGCGCGAGTGGCAGGTGGCGTTCGAGAAGGCCCGCCGCAGCGTCCTGGTGAGCGGTGAGCGCGGGCTCTTCGTCAGCGCCACACCCGTCGCTCTGTCCCAGGTGCTGTCGACCCTGCTGGAGAACTCCTTGGCGCACGGCCGCGGCACCGTCGAGGTGGCGGCCCGGCGGTCGGGGCCGTCGGTCATCGTCGAGGTCAGTGACCAAGGGGAGGGGGTTCCGGCGACCCTCGCGCCGCACATCTTCCAGCGGTCGGTGTCCACGACCGGCAGCGGGCTGGGTCTGGCCTTGGCCCGTGACCTCGCCGAGGCGAACGGTGGCCGACTGGAACTGGTCAGCGCCGAACGCGCCCTGTTTGCGCTGTTCCTCAGCGAGGCGTCCCGCTGAGGTCGTCGGGGCCGATGGCCGCCGAGCCGTCGCCGTAGCCGTCGCCGGGCGCAGCGAGGATCGGCTCCCGGGAGAAGACGAACTGGCGGTAGGCCCAGAACCGGAAGAGGGTGCCGATCCCGATCCCCACGATGGTGGCGATGTTGTCGGCGAGCCGGCCGGTGTAGCCGAGCTGGTAGTGCGAGATGGCCAGCACGACGGCCGAGATGCCGAGCGCCACGACGTTGACGCCGAAGAAGAGCGATACCTCGTGGGCGACCGGCCGGTTCCGTCGGTGGCGGAACGTCCAGGACCGGTTGCCGATCCATGCCACGAGCGTCGCCACGGCTCCGGAGATGATCTTGGCCGTGGTGATCTTGGTCGGCATCACCGTGTGCCAGAGCAGGTTGGCCCCACCGAGGTCGACGACGAAGCTGACTGCGCCGATGATCCCGAACTTGATCATCTCTCGGTAGAGGACGTCGACAGCGCCGCGGAGGCGAGCGATGGGCGAGGGCACCCGCAGAGCCTAATCCGTAGCCCTCGTATCCTTGCCGCATGACCGACCCGCGACCCGCTCCGGGCGGCTTCCCCGTCGTCGGCATCATCGGCGGTGGGCAGCTGGCCCGGATGTGTGCCGGTCCGGCCGCCGAGCTCGCCCTCACCCTCAGCGTCCTCGCCGAGAGCGTCGATGCTGCGGCAGCCCAGGTCATCCCCTCGGCGCCGGTCGGTGACCACACCGATGTGGATGCGGTCCTCGCGTTCGCCACGCACTGCGACGTCGTCACCTTCGACCACGAGCACGTGCCGGCGGAGGTCCTTTCGGCTCTCGTCGCCCAGGGGACGGTCCTGCACCCGAGCCCGGAGGCCCTCGTCTTCGCCCAGGACAAGCTGGCGATGCGCGAGCGGCTCACCGCCCTCGGTATCCCGTGCCCGCCGTGGGCCCGGGCCACGATCGCCGAGGAGGTGACGGCGTTCGGTGACCGGATCGGCTGGCCGGTCGTCGCCAAAACCCCGCGGGGCGGCTACGACGGCAAGGGCGTCCGGGTCATCCGGTCCGCTGCCGAGGTCGCCGACTGGCTCGCCGACCTGGGGCAGATCCTCCTCGAGGCGCGCGTCGACTTCACCCGGGAACTGGCCGTCCTCCTCGCCCGCAGCCCGTCCGGCCAGGCCGCTGCCTACCCGGTCGTCGAGACGGTGCAGACCAACGGGATCTGCACCGAGGTCCTCGCCCCGGCACCCGATCTGGACCCCGGCGTCGCCGCCAGAGCCACCGAGGCGGGCCTGCGGATCGCGGCCGACCTGGGCGTCACGGGTGTGCTCGCCGTCGAGCTCTTCGAGATCCAGGACGATCAGGGCCGGGCGGGATTTGTCGTCAACGAGCTCGCGATGCGGCCACACAACAGCGGTCACTGGAGCATGGACGGTGCGGTCACCGGGCAGTTCGAGCAGCACCTCCGCGCGGTCCTGGATCTCCCGCTCGGGTCGCCGCACCTGCGCTCACGGTGGACGGTCATGGCCAACGTGCTCGGCGGCGACTTCCCCGAGCTCTACCCGGCCTACCGGCACCTCATGGCGCGCGACCCCGACCTGCGCATCCACCTCTACGGCAAGCAGGTTCGGCCGGGTCGCAAGATCGGACACGTCACGGTGAGCGGCACCGACCTCGGCGACCTGCGCGAGCGCGCGAGGCATGCTGCCGACTACCTTCAGGGTGTGGTGACGAGATGAGCAACGATGCGGCAACCCCCGTCGTCGGGATCGTCATGGGTTCGGACAGCGACTGGCCGGTCATGGAGCTGGCGGCCACGGCGCTGGCCGAGTTCGGGGTCGGCTACGAAGCCGATGTCGTGTCGGCGCACCGGATGCCCGCCGAGATGCTCGCGTGGGGGCAGGCGGCGGCCGGTCGCGGCCTACGCGTCGTCATCGCCGGGGCCGGGGGAGCGGCGCACCTGCCCGGGATGCTCGCCGCGGTCACCTCGCTGCCGGTCATCGGCGTTCCCGTGCCGCTCACCTACCTCGATGGGATGGACTCGCTGCTGTCGATCGTCCAGATGCCGGCGGGCGTCCCCGTGGCGACCGTCTCGATCGGCGGGGCCCGCAACGCCGGGCTGCTCGCCGTGCGCATCCTCGCCAGTGGCACCGGTGCCGAAGCCGCGCGGCTCCGCGCGAGGATGACCGACTTCCAGGCATCGCTGCGCGACGAGGCGCAGGCCAAGGGCGCCGCACTGCGCGCCCGCAGGGGCTGATCCGCCGCTTCGGGCCTGACCCGCCTAGGTGGTCAGCGCCGGGCCGCGACAGCCACCCGGCCGTTGCGCAGCGACGCGCCGTTGCCGAGGGGCAGGTCCAGTCCGGCCGACAGGGTGAGCAGGTCGTCGTCCGACGCGACATCAAAACCATGGTCGCCCAACATGATTCGCATCTCGTCGGGCCGCCAGGTCGACCGCCACGGCTCCGCGGCCATCGGGTGGGACTGCCGCGCCACCCGCCAGACGACCATCATGAGCGACCGGATGAAGGTCAACGACGGCGAGGCGGCCTGGTAGTTGACGACGAGCCGGCTGCTGGGTGCCGACAACGCCGCGACCTGTGCCGTCGTCGCGCGGACCGCGTCGGTGGTCAGGTACGGGACGACGCCCTCCCACACCCACGTCGTCGGGGCCCGCAGGTCGAGGCCGCCTGCCTCCAGAGCCGGCGCCAGCGGTTCGAGGGCCAGGTCGACGGCCACCGGCACGACGCGGGCTGCCGTCGGGGTGCGGTCGCCGAGCCGCCG
>JBDTBX010000408.1:0-6376 GCA_039923915.1 Nostocoides sp.
GGCTGCGCGAGCCGCCAAGCGGCTCACCTCGGAGTCAGTGCGGAAGCGAGAAACGGCCAGGTCGAGCTCGGCGAGGTGCTCCTTGGCCAGCGCGGTCGCCTCGACGAGGCTCCGCGGATCGGTCACAAGGATCCGGTTGGTCGTGCCGATCGCCCGGAAGGTGGCCGAGGTGGCGCCGGCCACGGCCGGACCGCCCGGGAGGGTAGCGCTGGTCATGGTGATCAGGAACCGGTCGTCGTGGTCTGGGCGCTGCTGTTGCTCGAGGTGACCTCGGAGGTCGTCCCGAACGAGCTCGACGAGTTGGACGAGGTGGTGCTCGAGCTCTTGGACGACGAGGACCCGGTCGCGGAGCGTGCGACAGCGGTCGTCGTGGCGGCCTCGGCCAGGTGCACGCCGACCACGCCCGAGACGAGTGTGGCGGCGAGCAGGGCGCCGATGGTCGCGGTGCTCGCCTTGCGAAGGGCGCTGGTCCGGTTGCTCATGAGCTGTTCCTTGCTATGGCGAGCCTCTTGGTGTTTGTTCTGACACTCAGCGTCCGGTCGTGCCCTGTGCGATTCCTGTGCCATCATCATGTGCCGCCTGCGGGGTTCCTACGAACCGCCTGTGGTTCCGGCGCTCGTCCCGCCGGAGCCCGCCGGGGCGACCGGAGCCACCGGCTGGAAGCCAGGATCCGAGGCGGAACCGGACGCCGACGGATGGGGTGCGGGCGTCGTCGGCGGCGAGGAGGTGGCCAGTGAGTCGTGGCGCTTGCGTGACGCGGCGCTCCGACGGTCCGTGGCGCGGGCCGTGTCCTTGGCGGCGCTGGCCGCCGTCACCGTCGCCCGGTCGTGGGCGAGGTGAAGGGCGACTCCGCCAGATCCGATCGCGGCAGCTGCCATCGAGCCGACGACGGCGATCCTGGCCTTGTCGAGAGCGGGCACCGAGCGTGTGGACATGATCAACTCCTGTCAACGGCCGGTCGGACGGCTGCATCATCCACATCGCCGCGGCCTGTCGCGGGGGTGTGCCGTGGCTGTGCCCGGCCCATGAGGGTCGGCGGAACAGGCTTGCTGTCAGTGGACGTTGTCACCATGGATTCAGTGCATCAAACGGATCTCGGAAGGAACTCAGATGTCACGCGCGCGCCGGGCACAGAAGATCGCGGCCACCGCGGCATACGGCGGGGGCGGGCTCGCTGCTGCCGCGACCGCGCTCGGCGCGATCGGCTACGGCGTGATCAAGGCGGAGGCGATCATCGCCCGGCGGATCGTCGGGGACATCCTGGACAGCTCCCCCGACGACAACGGTGTCTTCGGCGCCGGGCCCGGACAGCCGATCGAGTTCCTCGTCCTCGGCGACTCCTCCGCTGCCGGCATGGGGGCCGACCAGGCCTCGCAGACGGTCGGCGCGATCATCGCGAGCGGCGTGGCCGCCCTGACGAGCCGCCCGGTCCGGCTCACCAACGTCGCCGTCGTCGGCGCCGAGACGGCCGGCATGGCCCAGCAGCTGGCCAACGTCCTTGATGCCGGTCTGGTCCCTGAGGTCGCCGTCATCATGGTCGGCGCCAACGACGTCACCCACCGGATCGACCGCGCGACCTCCGTCCGACATCTCGATGCGACCGTTCGTCGGCTTCGTGGCCTGGGCTGCGAGGTCGTCGTCGGCACCTGCCCCGACCTGGGTACGATTCAGCCGGTCGCCCAGCCGCTCCGCCTGCTCATGCGCCGTTGGAGCCGCGATCTCGCCGCGGCGCAGACGGTCGCCGTCGTCGAGGCCGGCGGGCGCACCGTGTCGCTGGGTGACCTGTTGGGGCCCGAGTTCGCGAGCCGCCCGCAGGAGATGTTCAGCCGCGACCAGTTCCACCCCTCGGCGGCCGGCTACGCCCGCGCCGCAGCCGCCCTGCTCCCCAGCGTGTGCGCCGCACTCGGCGTCTGGGGTCACGACTCCGGCGACCGGCCGCCGGAGTGGCGACGCGGCGAAGGTGTCGGCCCGGTGGCCGTGGCGGCGGGTCAGGCAGTTCGCGAGCCCGGCACCGAGGTCAGCGCCACCGAGTTCGGTGGCCAGGACCGTGGTCCACGCGGCCGCTGGGCCGTCCTGCTCCGCCGACGGCAGAACCCGGCCGTTCCGGCCGAGCACCCGACCCGCGAAGACGACACGGCCGACCTGACCGATCCTCACGGTGTGAACGACCCCGCGGCAGCCGCCGAGACGTCTCGCTAGCGCCACGTAAACCGACCGAGCGCGAAGGCGAACCCCACGCTGTGTGCCGCGAGCGCCCGGCATACGATCGGATCAGGTAAGCCCGCCGCTCACTGCCGAGCAGTGCCACGACCCCGAGGAGACCCCCGTGCCCGAAGCCGTCATCGTCGCCACAGCCCGCACACCGATCGGCCGGGCTTTCAAGGGGTCGCTCAAGGACGTTCGCCCCGACGACCTCTCGGTCCAGGTGATCAAGGCGCTGCTCGCCAAGGTTCCGAGCCTGGACCCGGCCCTTGTCGAGGACCTGTACTGGGGTTGCGCCGAGCCGAGCGGTCGACACGGCTCCAACCTGGCCCGCGTCGTCGCCGTCCTCGCCGGCTACGACCACCTGCCCGCATCCACGGTGAACCGGTTCTGTGCCTCGTCGGTCCAGACGACCCGGATGGCGGCGCACGCCATCAAGGCCGATGAAGGTGACGTCTTCATCTCCGGCGGCGTCGAGTGCGTTTCGCAGTACACCAACTGGGCCGGTGCCGGAGGCTCCGCGGGCGGGGACCAGAACCCCGCCTTCGCCGACGCCCAGGCACGTGCCGCCCAGACGGCGACGACCAACCAGACCTGGCACGACCCGCGTGAGGACGGTCGTGTCCCTGATGTCTACCTCAGCATGGGCCAGACCGCCGAGAACGTGGCCACGTCCCGCGGGGTGGGCCGCGCCCGGCAGGACGAGTGGGGCGTGACGTCACAGAACCGCGCCGAAAAGGCCATCGCCGACGGCTTCTTTGCCCGTGAGATCAGCCCGGTGACCCTCGCCGACGGCTCGGTCGTCGGCACCGACGACGGCCCGCGGGCCGGGGTCACGCTGGAGTCCGTGTCAGCCCTCAAGCCGGTGTTCCGCGAGGACGGCACGGTCACGGCCGGCAACTGTTGCCCGCTCAACGACGGCGCCGCTGCCGTCCTGGTCATGAGCGACATCAAGGCCAACCAGCTCGGGCTCACCCCGATCGCCCGCGTGGTCGCCACCGGCGTCACCGGCCTCTCCCCCGAGATCATGGGCCTCGGCCCGGTCGAAGCCTCCCGTCAGGCGCTGAAGCGGGCCGGGATGTCGATCGGCGACATGGACCTCTACGAGATCAACGAGGCCTTCGCCGCGCAAGTACTCCCGAGCGCGGACGACCTCGGCATGGACTTCGACAAGCTCAACGTCAACGGTGGCGCGATCGCGCTCGGTCACCCCTTCGGATCGACCGGTGCCCGGATCACCACGACCCTGCTGCACTCCCTCCAGGAGCGCGACGCCCAGTTCGGCCTGGAGACGATGTGCGTCGGCGGCGGTCAGGGCATGGCCATCATCTACGAGCGCCTGTCCTGACCCCGGCGCGGCCGAGCAACGTCGTGCAGGACGCGCTCCACCGATCGCGTTCCGCACGACCTCGTGGGGTGGATGGGCTCAGAGGTCGCGGCGCAGGGCGGTCAGCAGCGCCAAGGCGTCCTCAGCGTGGCCGTGCACACAGGCGTCGTATGCCGTGACGGCGAGTTGGTCCATGACGACCGCCGGGCCGAGGTCGGGTGGCTCGGCGTCGGCTCCAGACAGGGACGCCAGCCCGGCGACCACGGTGAGGACACGCGGCAGACGAACAGAAGCCTGGTCCACCGGCAGCTGTTGCCACCGGCGGACCAGGCGAGAGAGTTCGTCGGCCACCGCTTCGGGCACCGGCGAGGAGGGCACGCTCAGCTGCGCATCCGGCCAAGCAGCCGCAGCATCTCCAGGTAGAGCCAGACGATCGTGACGATGAGGCCGTGCGCGAGCAGCCACGAGTACTTCTCGGGGGCGCCGCTGGCGATGGCCCGGTCGATCGAGTCGAAGTCGAGGGCCAGGGTGACGGCAGCCAGGCCGGTCGCGAAGAGCGAGATGCCGATGCCGAGCGGACCGCTGCCACCGAAGCCGAACGCCTGGTGGGCGATCAGTGAGTAGCCGAAGTTGACGATCGCGAAGATCATGTAGCCGAAGATCGCCATCGACACGATTCGGCGGAACTTGTCGGTCACCTTGATCAGGCCGGTCTTGTAGGCGACGAACATGCCGGCGAACGTGGCGAGTGTTGCGACCACTGCCTGGCCGACGATGCTGTTGCCATACAGCTGGGCGTAGAAGCTGCTCACCGCCCCGACGAGGACGCCCTCGACGACGGCATAGGTGACGATGAGCGGAACGCTGATGGTCTTCTTCAGGGCGATGGCGAAGCCGAGACCCAGGGTGAGCACGAAGCCGCCGATGACGGCCACGAACCCGAGTTGCTGGTTCTCCTTGGTGACGTACCAACTGGCGGCAGCCAGGACGACGACGAGAGAGAACAGGCCGAGCGTCTTCATGATGACGTCGTCCATCGTCACCCGGCCGGTCTGGACCGGGCCCGCCGACGGCTGGGCGTAGAGGTCCTGAAGCTGCTGGGCACTCATCTGCTCACGCCCGACGTGTGCGCCCGGTCCGGCCTGCTGGGGCAGCCCGAAACCGGCATACCCCTTTTGTGCGTCGCGGTCGATCCGGTTGAACACCGGGTTGCTGGACATTGGACCTCCAAAGGTCACCGATGGGCCGGCACCCACTGCAGGCACCGGTCGTCACCAGATTAGGCGTACGGGACGCCGAAAAAGTTCCGTTGTCCACAGGGCGCGGCGACGGTCGTATGCCGGTGCCTGCCGGGTGCCGCCGTTAAAGTGGCGAGGCCCCCGTAGCCCAACCGGCAGAGGCAGGCGACTTAAAATCGCCACAGTGCGGGTTCGATCCCCGTCGGGGGCACCGACGTCGTCATTTGGTGGGGCCCGGCGGAGCGGTCGAGGTCGGCAGAGCGGTGGTCGACGTGCTGCCCGGGGTGGCCTCGGTCGGCGCGCCCTCGACTCCCGGCGACGGGTCGGTCGAGTCAGTCTGGTCGGGGACCTGCTGCACGAGCGGGTCGATCGTCATCGGCGGGTGCCAGGCATTGGGGTCGCGGACGGTCCAGCCCTGGCTGTAGGGGTTGATCGAGGGAAAGACGTTGGACCACTGCCGGCCGGCCTGGTCGACCCAGGGCGACTGGGGCACGCCGTCGGACAACACCGTGATCGGCCGCCCGTCGTCGGCGAACAGTCGCACGTTGTCCAGCCGCTTCCCGTCGGGCCCGTAGGCATAGAGCCCCTGGACCTGGTTGCCGTCGAGAGCAAGCCCGCCCGGCGCGGAGTACTCCGTGGCGCCGGACGACCCACCGCCGTAGGCCGCGGCCGACGGAACCAGGACCAGCCACACCGCGATGGGCACCAAGATGAGCCCCCCCACGCTCCACAGCCGATCAACGGTGCGGGGCCACGTCGGCTGCGCTTTGTCCTGATGGGTCCGGTAGCCCAGCCAGAGGCTCGCCGCGACGAAGACGAGGGCGGCCGGGATGCGCCCGGTTCCGAAGAACGCGGATGCGAGGTATGCCGCTCCGAGACCTCGCCCGAGCCACCACAGCGGCGCCAGCTCCCGACCCACGTCGGCGAGGGTTGAGTGGCGCTGCAGCCAGCCGTCGCGGGTAGCCGACAGCCGGGACCGCACGGTCACGGGGGTCGACCCCTCCGTCGTCGCGGGCGGCAGTCCGGCCGCAGAACGCAGCTCCGCCGCATACGCCTCCGGGGTCCCGAACCGCGTCGTGAGGTCGCCCGCTCCCTCGGTCAGGGCCTCCGCGAGGTCGGCCTCCATGCCCGAGGTGAGGTCGTCGACATCCTCGGCGGGCAGGTCGCCGAGGGCCGAGCGCACGCCTTGGACGTAGGCCGCGACGGCGGCGGTCTCGGGGAGGATCTGAGTGTTCATGAGGTGACTCCTGCCGTGGTCAACAGACCGTCCATGGTGCGGGCGAAGGCGGCCCAGGTCTTGCCCTGCAGCTCGAGGGTGGCTCGGCCGTGGGCATTGATTCCGTAGTACTTGCGATGCGGCCCCTCGTCGGACGGGACGACGTAGGACGTGAGGGCGCCGGCCGTGTAGAGCCGTCGGAGGGTGCCATAGACCGAAGCGTCGCCCACGTCCTCGAGGCCGGCTGTGCGCAGGCGGCGCACGACGTCATAGCCGTAGCCGTCTTCGTCGGCCACGACGGCGAGAACTGCCAGGTCGAGCACCCCCTTGACGAGTTGGGTGTTGTCCATGGGGCTGCTCCTGTCGACGGATTAGTGCGAGGTACACGCTACT
>JBDTBX010000409.1:0-8505 GCA_039923915.1 Nostocoides sp.
CGGCATGACCGTAGCGGGCCGCGGTGACCGGGTCGTCGCCGGCGAGCAGGGCGTGGCAGAAGGCGGCGAGCATCGAGTCGCCCGCACCGGTGACGTCCTGGACGGTCGTGGGCACGGCCGGGATGAATGTCGCGTCAGCGCCGCTCGTGCTGAGCAGCGACCCTCGGTCGCCGAGCCGCACCCAGACGTGCTCGACGCCGCGCCGGTGCAGCTCGGCGGTCGCGAGGAAGAGCTGACGGTCGGTGCGGGTCGGCAGCCCAGTAAGGGCGATGAGCTCGTCGCGGTTGGGGGTCACGGCATACAGGGGGTGTTCTGCCGTGATGGAACCCGCGATGGCGACGGCCTTGGGAACGCTGACGGGCTCCAGGATGGTGCGGACGCCGGCGCCACTCGTCAGGTCGAGCGCGTGCTCGAGGGCGGCCGGGGACAGATTGCCGTCCAGGACGACAAGGTCGGCGGCAGCGATGAGGTCGCGGGCCTCACTGATCCGGTCGGGGCCGAGCTCCGCGGTCGCGGCCATGTCTGCGACGGCCACAATCAGCTCGCCGTCGGCGTCGAGGAGGGCGGTGTACGTGCCGGTGGGCCGGTCTGTGCGGGTGACGTGCTCGACGCGGACGCCGGCCGCGGAGGTCTGCGCCAGGAGGGTGTCGCCGAGGGCGTCGCGGCCCACGACGCTGACGAGGTGGGTGCGGGTGCCGAGGCGGGCGAGGTTTTCGGCGATGTTGCGGCCGACTCCACCGGGAGCCATCGACCCGTGACCGGGGTTGCTCGTGCCGGGGGTGGCCTTGGCGGCGCTTCGTGCCTTGACGTCCAGGTTCGCGCCGCCGATGACGACGACACCAGGCGCCTCACGCAGCAGGTAGCCGCGGCCGAGGATGACGCCCTTCTTGCCGAGGTTGGAGAGGTGGACGTTGACCGAGGCGCTCGTCGTGCCGAGGCGGTCAGCGATCGCGGCTGAGCTCATCATGGGGTCGTTGCGCAGCAGCACGATGATCTGTTGCTCGCGGTCCGTCAGGGTCATGCTTATCAGCATAAAGGAGCCTTAGCAGAATAAGCAAGTCTGCGTCAGCTGAGTCGGCCGACCACTCGGCGCATCCGGACAAGGAGGGCCGCCGACGGTGTCACCCTGCCGGTGCGGTAGGTCGAGAGCCGTGAGGCGGAGGTCCCGATCCGTTCGGCGAAGGCAGCGGACGTGAGCGCGGACGCACGCACCAGAGCATCCACCTCGCGGGCCACCTCTGCGCGCTCGCTGGCCTCGGCGGTGCTCCGGGACGAGGTGATGACCCGCGCGACCAGGGGTGCCAGGCCCCGCGGTCGTTCGTAGGCGAGGTACTCCTCGAGTTGTCGCGCGACCGACCCCCACGGGTCGGCTCGGACGGCTCGGGTGAGCACCGCCCAGTCGGTGACCGATCCACGCTCAAGGACGGTGACGATGGCCTCGAACGGCCAGCACTCGATCGGCATACCCACAGGGACGTCGACGTTGCGGAAGGCGACGGTCATGGGTCGCGGCCCTCGACAACCCGGAGGAGCCCGTCGGCGAGCTGCCGACAGATCTCGACCACGGCCCCCCAGTCGTGCCAGCGCGGCGCCAGGCCTCGGTAGGCGGCCAGTTGCCGGGTGACGCGGGAGTCCCGAGGATCCGGTTCGGCCAGGTTCAGGACGAGGGCGGTCAGGACCGAATCGGTCTCCTCGCTGCGATCGACGTAGTAGTCGTCGATGTCGGACAGGATCGCGATGGACTCCGCGAGACCGGTGCGATCGGCGAGCGCCGCGGTGTCGAGGTAGTCCCGGGTCGCGTTGCGTTGGACGACAAGAAATGCCTTGACTCTCAACATCTCGGCCAAGGTGGGCACGGTGACGGCCGTGGACCCGGCCAGTTGGTGTCGTTCGGTCTCGAGCGGTCGTTTGCGCCGTAGTTGACGGAGGCCGGCTTGGATGCCGTCGAGGGAGCCGAGCAGGGTCAGCGGCGGCGAGCTCGCGCGGATGCTCGTCGCCCACCCCTCGGACGCCTCCACGGCCTCCAGCACGATGGCATAGCGACCGGCCAGGTCGGTGAGCACGTGGTCGTGGTCGAAGGACTGCCGATGGCCGGCGTGGAGCGCGGCCCCTGTGCCGCCGACAAGGACGGCATCCGGGACCAGGGTCTGCAGTCGGGCGGCCGAGGCGAGTACCTTGAGCATCGACGGACGATCCTTCATGACCCCAGATTATCACTTCCGATAATATGTACGCGCTGGGGAGCGACAGCGCGCCACGCGGCAGGGGGTCGAGCCCGTCAACTGCCCCTGACACATGCACCTGTCCGGCGGGCGGCGACGGTCTGTCGGTCGCGAGTGTCAGAGTGTCCGGCGACAACGGGGAGGACATCATGGGACGCAACAATCAGCAACGCCGGGCCGCGAAGGCACGCGAGCGGGCCAGGGCACGGGGGGGAACTCGACCCGACGCGCCTCAGAGCAGTGAGGCCTTCGGCTGGTCGATGCCGGCCGAAGCATCGAGACCGAGGCAAGCGCCCGTGCCGCCCTCGGTGCAGGAGCAGGTGGCCCTGTTGGTCGGCCTCGCCTTCGAGGCTCTTGAAGGCTCGTCTGCCGGGCGGGCCGATGCCGCCTGCGACGGGATCGTCGCGCTGGCCGGAACCCCTGGCCGCCGGCGCCTCGTGACGAGGTCGCTGACCGAACTCCTCGCGGCGCACGTTGAGGCGTCGTGGAGGCGGGGCTGGCAGCCGATCGACCTGTACCGCCACGGTGCCCGGAGCCTCGGCGGAGACGTCCAACCGCTCGTTGCCGACGCGCTCGCCCACGAGCTGGGCCGCTACGCCATCGGCACCATTGCCCCACGCTGGCAGGGGCAACTGCGCGAGACCGACGCCTCGGTCTGGTGGCCGGCTGACTCCGACCCGATCGATGCCCGGGCGAGGATCACGCCGGGCGGCCTGCTACTGATCGTTCCGTTGGTGGTTCGGCTGGCGCACCTGCTCGCCCGGTTGCCGGCCCTGGAGCGTCATGACCCCCTCCCGGGCACCGCCCGCCCGGAGCCGCCGCGTCGGGAGGGAGCCGACGTCGACGAGCGAATCCTCAGCCGGGTCCGGGCGCTGCTCGCCAAGGCCGAGTCGACGACCTTCGAGGCCGAGGCCGAGACGTTCACCGCCGGCGCCCAGGCGCTGATGTCGCGACACAGCATCGACGCCGCGATGCTGGCAGCGAGCAGCCCGACGTCCGGCAAGCCGCACGGACGTCGGGTCTGGATCGAGCGGCCGTACGAGCCGCCCAAGGTGCTCCTCCTCGACGTCGTCGCCACTGCCAACCGGTGCCGCTCGGTCTGGACCAGACGGATCGGCTTCGTCACGGTCATCGGCTTCGATGCCGACATCGACGCTGCGGAGACCATCTTCACCTCGCTGCTCGTCCAAGCCAATCACGCGGTGAGCGGGCAGGGCAGCCGGTCCACCCGCTACGGCCAGTCGCGGACCCGGGCGTTCCGGCAGTCCTTCCTCACGGCCTACGCGCACCGCATCGGCGAGCGGCTGCGCGAGGTGACCGAGGAGGAGACGGCTTCCGCTGTCTCCCGCGCGAGCGGAACCGATGAAGGATCGGGGCGAGAGCTCGTGCGAGTCCTCGGGGCTCGCGCCCAGGCTGTCGACGATTCGCTTGCCGACCTGTTCCCGGCGATCGTGACGAAGTCCATCGGGTCGACGAACGACGCCGAGGGCTGGCACGCCGGCCGCGAAGCCGCCGACCGGGCCACCCTCTTTGGCGCCGGTCGCGTCCTGCCCGAGTGACCGAAGGCCCTATAAGGAATGTTGAGACCACACGGTGTCACCCGGTGAACGGCTCGGACAGTCAGGCCGTGAGTCGGGCCAGGACGACCGCCTGGTCGTCGCGCTCCCCACCCCGCGGTCGGCGCACCATGCGGCACACCTCTGGCGCCCCAAGGGTTCTCAGAACCTCCGCCACGTCGTCCGCGGTGTAGCGGTAGCGCTCGAGGGTCACCTCATGACCCAACTCGCGGTATGAGGGAGCAACATCGCGGATGCCGGTGCCGGACTGGAAGCCGACAAGGACGTGCCCGCCGGGCCTCACGAGGCGGGTTGCCTCCGCAAGGATGGCGGGCAGTCCATCCGGCGGGGTGTGGATGATCGAGTACCAGAGCAGGACGCCAGCAAAGCTATGGTCCGCGAACGGAATTGATGCCAAGTTCGCTACCGAGAACGAGATGTCCGGGTGGTCCCTCCGGGCCATGGCGATCATCCCAGGCGAGCCGTCGATCCCCTGCACTGCGCAACCGCGGTCCAACAGGTAGCGACTCATCCGGCCGGCACCGCACCCGGCGTCCAGGACGCGTGGGCCGGCGCCCTCCCGGTCGACGGCGACTGCGTCGGCGAACGCGTCGACCATGGCCAGGTCGAGCAGCATCTCGCCCTCGGTGGCGGGGAAGCGGTGCGCGTAGTCGCTGGCCACCTCGTCGTAGGCGAGGCGCACGGCCTTCGGGGTCATCATCAGTTCAGTCCACCGTGGTTGGCCCAGATGACGCCTGCTCGGGTCGCGGCTGTCTCGATCAGCGCCTCGATCTCGGGCCGGTCGAAGGCATCGCCCCCGCGTTCGTCGATCCAGCGCAGCGACTCGGGAATGGTCACGTCGATGGCGAGGGCACTGACTTCGACGGCGTCACTCATGAAGGCCATCCTGCCCGTGGTCGAGGATGGTGGCCATGGGAGCCCAGCTGCGATGGACAGGTGAGCACACGGCATACGACGATTTCGCCGAGCGCGGCTTCACCGTCGATCGAGACGGTTCCCAGATCCCGGGGCTGCTCTGGAGCCCGCCGTATGCCGGTCGCCCTGCGCTGCCTCTGGTCCTCCTCGGGCATGGGGGGAGGGGGAGCAAGCGGCACGAGCGGGTCGCCCGGCTGGCGCAGTGGTTCGCCGGGGAGATGGGCGTGGCCGTCGCTGCGATCGACGCGCCGTTCCATGGTGACCGGGTCGCGGTTCCGCTGTCGCCGGCGGCGTCGCAGGCGAGGGCGGTAGCCATCGGGATCGAGACCGTCGTTGACGGGATGGTCGACGACTGGACGGCGACCGTGGCCGCCCTGGCGGCCGAAGGCGTGGCGGATCCGTCGCGCCTCGGGTACGTCGGTGTCTCACAGGGCACTCGCTTCGGGCTGCCGCTGGCGGCTCGGCTGGGGGCAGATCTGCGTGTGGCTGTGCTCGGCAAGTTCGGTCTCACCTCGACCGAGGTGCTGCACCCCGGTCTGGCGATGGCCGACCGTCTCACGCGCGACGCGCCGTCAGTGAGCGCTCCGGTCCACTTCCACATCCAGTGGGACGACGAGGTCTTCCCGCGCGCCGGCCAGTTGGCCCTGTTCGACCTGATCGGCTCGGCCGACAAGGTACTGCAGGCCTATCCGGGGCTCCACGCGGAGACGCGCGAAGGCGCGGTGGCCACGTGGTGCCGGTTCGTTGCCGAACGACTCGGAACGTCCCTGACCGAGAGGTTCAAGCCTTGGTGACGGAGGCCTGGTAGATCTGCTCGACGGAGGCCGCGAGGGTGGCGTTGAACGCGTCGTCGGACTGCTCGGCCGTGAGCCCCTCGAGGAGGGCGCGGGAGAAACTCGCGATGAGGTCGTCGTTTCGGGCCAGGCGAGCGCAGGCGTCGTCGCGGGCGTAGCCGCCGGAGAGGGCCACGACCCGCATCATCCGGGGATGTTCGGCCACGTCGGCCCAGAAGCCATCGAGGGAGGGGATGGAGATCTTGAGCATCACCTGGACGTCGTCGGCGAGGGTGTCGAGGCCGGCCAGGACCTGTGCCTTCAGGATCGCCTCGGCCGCCGCCTTGTCGGGCGCACTGATGTCGACCTCCGGCTCGAGGATGGGGACGAGGCCGTAGGAGAGGATGCGCACGGCATACGAGAGCTGTTGTGCGACAACGGAGCTGATACCGTCCTCGTTGGCTCCCTTGATGACCGACCGCATCTTGGTCCCGAAGATCCCCGCCCGCACCGCCTTGTCGAGGAGGGCATCGAGGTCGGGCATGTCCTTCATGACCTGCACCTGGTCGACCTCGTCGGCGAGCCCTTTGTCGACCTTGAGGATCGGGACGACCTGCCGTTGCTCCCAGAGGTAGCCTGCGGTCGGCTGGCCGACGACCTCGCGGTCCATGGTTTGCTCGAAGAGGATCGCGGCCAGGATCCGGTCGCCGGTGAAGGCGGGGCTGGCCATGACCCGGACTCGCATGGCATGGACGAGGTCGAACATTTGCTCCTCGGTCGACCATTGGTCGTCGGCGACGCCATACTCGCGCAGGGCCTTGGGCGTGCTGCCGCCGCTCTGGTCGAGTGCCGCGAAGAATCCGTTGCCGTGGCCGATCTGCTGGGCCTGCTCACTGTTCACGGGCCCACCTTTCACCAGCCTGAGGTGTTTCGGCAAGGCACACTGAGGTCCATGCGACTCACGCTCCCGCTCGCTGGCCACGGCGGCACCACGGCCGGCTTCGTCATCGACCCGGCCATCGTCGACGAACTCGGCGGCGGCCGGCGGCCCAAGGTGGTCGTGACGATCGGCGGCCAAGGGTTCCGCACCTCGATCGCCTCGATGGGCGCGCAGTTCCTGCTCGGCGTGAGCAACGAGAACCGCAAGCTCACCGGCGTCTCGGCTGGCGACATCGTCGAGTTCGACCTCACCCTCGACCGTGCTCCCCGAACCGTCGAGGTCCCGCCGGACTTCGCCGAGGCGCTCGCAGCCGTGCCGGGCGCGAGGGACGCCTTCGACAGACTCGCGGACAGCCGCCGCAAGGAGCACGTCCGCGCCATCGAGGAGGCCAAGAAGCCGGAGACCCGCGCCCGCCGGATCGACAAGGCCGTCGAGGTGATTCGGGCCACGGTCTGACCGACCGGTCAGCCCATGACCGTCCCGGAGTTGTCCGGGTTCGGAGTCCGGCGCCGGGAGAAGGCCCCAAGGTTGAGGATGTGCCCTGTGTGGGGACAGGTGTAGTGGAGCGGCGAGGCGTCGTGCTCGTGACCCGCCTCGACCGCTCCGATGATCCTCGCCATCAGGTCTCCGACGAGCGGCGCGTTCTTGAACTGGTTGCCGCTCGTCCCCATCGCCACGTAGTAGCCGGGCAGCGCCGTCCGGTCATAGATCGGGGTCCAGTCGTCGGCGACGTCGTAGACCCCGGCTATCCCCGACGGCCGGTTCGGGACGGTGAGGGTCGGCAGCCGTCGGGCCGCCCGGGTCGTCTGCGCCTCGTAGCGCTCGCGCGTCACCCCCGGGAAGATGCCGTCAGGGTCTTGGATCCACTCGAGCGGATCGCACTCCGGCTCGGTGCCGCCGACGAGGATCGCGCCGGTCGGCTCGGGCCGCACATAGGTCCCCAGATCCATGTCGGAGATGATCGGCACGTCACCCCTGGCGACGCCGGCCGGGCCGGGCACGTGATTGACCTCCTGTCGCAGTGGCCGGGTCGCAATGGTGAAATCCGTTGCGGCGCCGCACATTTCGTTGACCGCGCCCGACCAGGGACCTGCCGCGTTGACCAGCACACCGAACTCGTATGCCGGGTGCTCGCCTGTGCGGACCGCCCACCTCTCCCCAACGCGGCTGATCCCGGTGACGGTCTCCCGGTATCTGAACTCTGCCCCGGCCCGCCGCGCCGCCCAGGCCAGGTTGGCCGCCGCGAGGCGGGGGTCGTCGACGTAGCCGGCGTCCGGCGTCCAGATCGCCCCGATTGACCCGGTCGCGTCGTCACCGAAGGCCTCCGAGGTGACGGGCTGCGGCGGATAGTAGGCACCGGTGTCGAGCCACGGCATGCGGGAGTGTAGGTCGGCGGATTCCCATCGTTCCCAAGGGATTCCGGCCCGGTCGAAGAGGGCGGCCGAGCGTTCCCACGGAGCGAGCGGGACGTCGAGGAACAGCATCCCGCAGCGCGAGAACCTCGCCATCCCGGCCGGATCCGTCCCACCGAGGTGATCGGCCCAGGCGTCCCAGCGGAAGCGCGACTCCCACGCGGCCGCCACGCCCTCCCACGTCGAGTAGTTGAACCGGATGATCGCGCTGGAGGCGCTCGTCGACCCGTAGCCGGGCCCGGCCGCCTTGTCCAGGACCACCACCCGGTGACCGGCCTGGGCCAGTGCCAGGGCCGTCGAGGCGCCCACGACTCCCGATCCGATGATCCCGACATCCGTCGCCATTCCCCCACCCTCCCAGACGGCATCATCGGGGACGAGCCAGCCCTCAACGTGCTCGGCGAGTACGGCAGCGACGGCACGGTCAGCGACAAGATCACGCACGTCCTACTCGGCCCCACGTCGCCCAAAGGGATCCTCTGAGGTAGCTGAGCTCGGTCGTCTGAGGTAGTTGCGCCGTCAGAGATACGCAGGTCGTCCGATGTGGGCCGCTACCTCAGCCGCCGACGCTTGAGGAGTCCAGTTAGCAGCACTGCAAGAAGGAAACTGAAGATGACTGCCTTCCTCACCCCCCAGGACGTTCGCACCGACCTCGACGCCCGTTAC
>JBDTBX010000410.1:0-5187 GCA_039923915.1 Nostocoides sp.
ATCATCGGCGAGGGTCTCCCAGCCGTCGTCGGCGAGCGGGACGTCGCTGGTCCGCCCGATCCGGCCGATCTGGGTGGCGATGAAGCCGTCGACCGGGGGCACGATCTGCGACCCGTCCCCGACGTAGACCTTGTAGCCGTTGTACTGCGGCGGGTTGTGGCTGGCCGTCACCATGACGCCCGCGTGAGCGCCGAGGAAGCGCACGGCATAGGCGAGGACGGGGGTCGGGAGCGTCGTCGGGAGGATCGCCGCGCGGCCGCCGGCTGCCGTGACGACCGCCGCGGTGTCACGGGCGAAGACGTCGGAGTTGTGCCGCGCGTCGTAGCCGATGACGACGAAGGGGGTGCCCACGACGGTCTTGAGGTATGCCGTGAGCCCGGCGGCTGCCCGGATGACGACGGCCCGGTTCATCCGGTTGGGTCCGGCACCCAGGGTCCCGCGCAGGCCGGCTGTGCCGAACTCGAGCATGCCGTCGAACCGGTCGGCGAGGTCGGTGAGCGCCTCGGCGTCACCCTTGGCCGCCTTCTTGACCACGCCCTGCAGCTCCAAGCGGGTCGCCGGGTCGGGGTCGTCGGCCGCCCACGCGCGCGCGGCGGTCAGGAGTTCCTTGTGGGGCGCCGTAGCTTCGTCGGAGGCGTCGCCGTGGCGGCCGGCATAGGTCATCGTCGCCGCCTCAGGCCTCGGTCGCGATCGCCGCGACGACGGCCGCGAGGAGTCGGCCGCAGCGCCCGGCCGCCGCCTGCCCGGCCTCGATGACATCCTGGTGCGACAGCGGGGTCTTGGAGATGCCGGCGGCCGGGTTGGTGACCAGCGAGATGCCGAGCACCTCCAGGCCGCATTGCCGGGCGGCGATCGCCTCCAGGGCTGTCGACATGCCGACGAGGTCGCCCCCGATGACCCTGGCCATCTGCACCTCGGCCGGTGTCTCGTAGTGCGGTCCGCGGAACTGGACGTAGACGCCCTCGTCGAGCGTGCCGTCGATGGTGCGGGCCAGGTCGCGCAGGTGGGGGGTGTAGACGTCGGTGAGGTCGACGAAGTTCGCGCCCTCGATGGGGGAGTTGGCGGTCAGGTTGATGTGGTCGCGGATGAGGACCGGCGTGCCGGGCACCCACTCCTCGCGAAGGCCGCCGCAGCCGTTGGTGAGGACGATCGTCGTGCAGCCCGCCGCCGCGGCCGCCCGCACCCCGTGGACGACCGCGCGGACGCCCTTGCCCTCGTAGAAGTGGGTGCGGGTGCCGTAGACGAGGGCACGTTTGCCGGTGTCGCCGATGGCGACCGAGCGCATCACGCCCGAGTGCCCGAGGACGGCGGCGCGGCCGAAGCCCGGCACGTCGGTGTTCTCGATCGTCGCGAGCGTCTGGCCGATGACGTCGCCGGTCTGGCCCCAGCCGGAGCCGAGAACGAGCGCGACGTCGTGGCGCTCGAGGCCCGTCCGCTCCTGGATCACCTCCGCGGCAGCCTCGGCGACCTCGAAGGGGTCGGTCGTCGGGTCGGACAGCGAGGGGTATGCCGTGTCGCTCACGAATCGCACTGTATCCACACGGCATCTCCGCGGGACGGCAACGCGAGCGAGTCCAGGGCTCGTGCGCCGCACCGACCACGCCTCATGCCGTTCTCAGACTCGTCAGGCAGGATGGCCCTCGTGACCCGCGCGGACCCTCCTTCGACGACCCGCCGGGCCCTCGTCATCGGTGCCAGCGCCTTGCTCGGGACCGCTGCGTGCACCACCGAGCCGCCGCGTGGAACTGCTGCTCCCACGGGGTCGGCGACGACCACCGACGGCCCGTCCGCTGCCACGACGGCCCCCGCGACGAGCTCCTCAACCGCGACGCCCGTGGCTCCGAGTCTCGTCGCCCCCTCGATCGCGCTGACCTCTGGGCCCGACATCATGCATGGCCCGGCAGGTCGAGACGAGGTGGCCCTGACCTTCCATGGGCAGGGCACCCGGGCCGTCACCGACGAGGTGCTCGCGGCGTGCACAGCGGTCGGAGCACACATCACCGTCTTCGCCGTCGGCACCTGGATCCACGACGACCCCGAGCAGGTTCGCTCGGTGGCCGCAGCGGGCCACGAGATCGGCAACCACACGTGGAGCCACACCCAGATGAAGCAGGTGTCGGCCGCGACCGCGCGCACCGAGGTGGCCCGAGGCCGGGCCGCCATCGCCTCCGCCGGGCTGGCCCCCGGCTGGTGGTTCCGCCCGTCCGGCACCCAGAACAGCACGGCGACCATCCGCGCCGCGGCGCTCGCGGGCGGCTACCACCGCTGCGTTTCCTACGGCGTCGACCCCGAGGACTACCTCGACCCGGGCGCGACACTGGTCCGCAGCCGGACCCGCAAGGCGGTGCGCCCCGGGTCGATCGTCTCCCTCCACCTCGGTCACGCCGGCACGGCAGCCGCGCTACCCGGCATACTGTCTGACCTGTCCGCGGCCGGCCTGGTGCCGGTCACCCTGTCCACCCTGCTCCGGGACTGACCCCTGCAAAGGATGCGCACGTGCCCCTGACGCCCCGCGCCACCGGCCGAACCCTCCTCGTCGGCGGGCTCCTCGTCGCCGTCCTCGCCCCCGCCGGCTGCAGCCTCGGGCCGGCCGAGGGCACCAGCTCTGGCGGCGTCTCGACGACGACCTCCTCGCATCCGACGTCGAGCCTGCCCACGACCCAGACCCCCACGACCCCAGCCGGACCGATCAATGTGTATGCCGGGACAGGCGTCGGGATGTTGTCGGCCACGGCCAGGACCGCCAAGCCGATGGTCTACGTGCCCAACAGCCAGCAGGACACCGTCCAGCTGATCGACCCGGCGACCTACCGGGTCGTCCGCACCTTCCGGGTCTCACGGGAGCCGCAGCACGTCGTCCCGTCGTGGGACATGAAGACGCTGTGGGCCAACATGGACATCGGCAACCAGCTCGTGCCGATCGACCCGGTGACGGGCAAACAGGGCAAGCCGATCGACGTCGAGGACCCCTACAACCTGTACTTCACCCCGGACGGCACCGAGGCGCTCGTCATGGCCGAGCGGCTGCGCCGGATCGACGTCCGTGACCCGCACACGATGGCGCTCAAGCGGACCCTCAAGGTGCCGTGCTACGGCGTCAACCACGCCGATTTCACGGCCGACCTCAAGCACTTCGTCGCCAGCTGCGAGTTCAGCGGGGTGCTGCTCGTGGTCGACGGGGAGGCGACCAAGATCGAGAAGGTCATCGACCTCAACGCCGTGTCCACCCCGGGCGCGACCTCGCCCAGGGACGCGAAGATGAGCAACGGGCCCAAGAACGGCCTGCGCCCCGGTGCCTCGGCCATGCCGCAGGACGTCCGGCTCACCCCCGACGGCCGCTGGTTCCTCGCGGCCGACATGTTGCGCAACGGAGTCTGGGTCATCGACGCCAAGACCTTTGCCATCAACCGGTTCATCCGGACCGGGCACGGCGCCCACGGCATCTACCCGTCCCGTGACGCCAAGCGGCTGTTCATCTCCAACCGCGACGAGGGCACCATCTCGGTCCTGGACTCCGCGACGCTCAAGCAGGTCGCGCTGTGGAAGATCCCCGGCGGTGGCTCGCCCGACATGGGTGGGGTGACGGCCGACGGCAAGGAGCTGTGGCTGTCGGGGCGCTACAACGCCGAGGTCTATGTCTTCGACACGACGACGGGCAAGCTGACCCACCGGATCAAGGTCAACCCGGGTCCGCACGGCCTGTCGGTCTGGCCGCAGCCCGGCACCTTCAGCCTCGGCCACACCGGCAACATGCGCTGACCCTCGGACAAAAATCTCCCCAAGTCGTCACGCCCGGCCACCACCCGCCCCGGGGCAAAAGTCTCCCCAAGTCGTCACGCGACCTTGCGGCGTACCGGAAAGTGGCGTTGCCATTCCAGCGAAGGAGTGTGGGGGATGCCCAGATCGTCGTGGATCTCGCGAAGCCGTTGGACGGTCAGATCGGTTGAGACATACAGGTCGGCGTTCACGAAGCTGTGGACACGCCAATCCCGCTCCCCCAGAACGGACTTCCGCCAATCGTCGTATGCCGTGTGCTCGGGCGTCTCGTGCTGCCGACCGTCGTACTCGAAGGCCACCTTCTTGTCCCGACGGCCCAGATCCAGCCGGAACTCCCAGGACCCGTCCTCCTTGTAGAAGACGATGTTCACTTCTGGCTCCGGCATACCGGCAAGAACCATGAGCAGGCGAAGTTTGGACTCGCGCGGCGAATCCACTCCCTCGCGCACCAGCGCAGCCGCCCGTCGCGCGAGTCGCGAGCGGCGGGTGCGGGCCGCAGTGGCTGCCGCGACGAGGTCGGCAGGACTGATCTCGGCGTTTCGGACCAGCGCATCGCCCGCCACGACCAGATCCACGAGGTCAAGTTCGGCTGCCAACCTGACGAACGTCGCTTCCGGTGTCGTCACACGGACGCCGAAGCGCCACGTGGTCGGCGGCCGAGTCGGCGGTCGATGCTCTCGTATGCCGCGTGCCACGACGCGGACCGCACGCGGCAGCATGAGTTCCACATCGGCGCTGTCCGGGACGACGGCGTTCCATAACTTGGCCGCCGAACGCCCGCTGACGACGCCGTTCGGAGCGTGTTTCAGCGCCGCCCGGATCAGGGCCAGATGGGTGAGTGGCGCCTCGGAGCCGACGTAGACCCCGGGCACCACCCGAAAGAAGTTCGGGCCGTTGAGCCGTCGACGGCTGATGCCCGCCGCTCTTCCCTCGGCATACGTGAACGGATTGCTCGTGTCCAGCGGAGGTTCGGTCTGCATCGGGCCATGCTGCAACGGATCGGCGTTTCGGCCCCGGGTTATCCACAGCCCGCCGGATCAGGGCAGGGTGGTGTGCGACTTGGGGAGAGGTATGTCTCAGGGGGAGGAGGACACGGCGAGGGCGGGGTCGCCGGTGGGGGCGACCTTGACCCGGACGCCCGGCGCGAAGCCCGCCACCGCGCCACTGGCCACCTGGACGAGGACCTGGTCGCCGTTGTCGGCGGCCGCGATGACCCGGCCGTTTGCGCCGAGGAAGCTGGCACTCACGACCGAGGCGTTGCCGCCGGCCGCCAGGTCCACCGTCAGGTGCTCGGGCCGCACCAGCACCGTGACGTCCCCCGAGGAGGCCGAACCGGGCAGGAGGGGGACGACCGTTCCGAGGACCGTGACCGTGCCGTTCGTCGCCGACCCGGTCAGCCGGTTGGTCACC